>JAKAKY010000090.1 GCA_021824365.1 Bacteroidota bacterium
AAGCTTTTAATCGCTTTCCGTTTTTAATGCCACCACAATATTCTTCGCTGAAAATAAATTCTTCCACACTAATGGTCATATCAATTTCATATACACCGGGTTTATTGATATTGCCGCAGGCAGAAATTAATTTAGTACCGGTTGAACGCCCCACGCCAATTTTAGCGTATTCATCACCACCCAAATTAATAATGGGCACTACAGCCGCTAATGTTTCCACATTATTCACCACAGTAGGACGATCCCAAACCCCTTTTATAGCCGGGAAAGGCGGTTTAATACGAGGGTTGCCTCGTTTTCCTTCCAATGATTCTAACAATGCCGTTTCTTCGCCACAAATGTAAGCGCCGGCACCACGTTGTACATAAATGTTACAATCAAATCCGGAACCTAAAATATTGTTGCCCAGCCAACCATTTTGTTTGGCTTCTTCAATCGCTTTTTCAAGAATATCAACAACCCAGGCATATTCACCGCGTATATAAATGTAGGTATTGTTTGAGCCTAATGCAAACGAGGAAATGATTAACCCTTCAATTAATAAATGGGGTAAAAATTCCATCAGATACCTGTCTTTAAACGTGCCTGGTTCACTTTCATCAGCATTGCACACCAAATGGCGGGGTACACCTTCGGGCTTAGCAATAAAACTCCATTTCATGCCGGTAGGGAAACCGGCACCACCACGACCGCGCAAACCACTTTTCTTCACTTCTTCCACAATAGCTTCCGGACTCATGGTTTTCAGCGCTTTTTCAACAGCCTGATAACCGCCTTCTCTTCTATACACATCATAATTTCTGATGCCTTCTATATGCGCTTTTGCTAATAATAATTTTACGCCCATTTGTAATGACTATAAAAGTGAATGAATGATGCCATTAATTGTTTCGTGCAGCATTGTTTCTGCATTCGTCAATAATAGCATCTACCTTTTCTTTTGTTAAATGTTCCCGATAATGTTTTCCCAACTGCATCATAGGTGCATAACCACAAGCACCAAGGCACTCTGCTGTTTTTAAAGTAAACATACCATCGGGTGTGGTTTCTCCAACACCAATACCTAATTTTACTTTGATGTAGTTGATAATATCATCACTGCCATTCAGCATACAGGGACCTGTCTGGCACAATTCAAACATGTATTTGCCAACCGGCTGTGTATTAAACATGCTGTAAAAAGTGGCTACCTCATATACTTCAATGGGTTCTAATTGCAATAAGTTAGCAACATAATCCATTGTTTCAGTGCTTAACCAACCACCAAAGCTTTCCTGTGCCAAATGCAATACCGGCAATAGCGCACTTTTTTGTTTGCCTTCCGGGTAACGTTTAACTAAACGGTTAAATTCCTGCATTTGCTGTTCTGAAAATTGTACCACAACGTTATAATTTAGTTTGTTATGTGTTTATGCATCTAATTCACCTGCGATAAGGTTTAAACTACTCATGGTAATAATGGCATCGCTCAACATACCACCTTTAGTTAGTTCACTGTAAGCCTGATAGTAAATAAAACTGGGCCTGCGGAAATGCAAGCGATAAGGCGTTCTGCCACCATCACTAATTAAATAGAAACCTAATTCGCCATTCGCGCCTTCCACGCTATGGTAAACTTCACCTTTAGGTATTTCAGTTTCGCCCATAATAATTTTAAAGTGCCATATTAATTGTTCCATTTTAGTGTACACCTCTTTCTTTTCGGGAAGATAGTATTCGGGTGCATCGGCATGAAATACTTCTGCTTCGGTTCCTTTAAATTCCTGAACTTTTTGATAGGCCTGTTCTATAATATGTAAACTTTGCCACATTTCTACATTACGTACCAGGAAGCGGTCATAGTTATCGCCGGTACTGCCCACAGGTACATTAAAATCAAAATCTTCATAACTGCTATATGGGCTATGTACCCGTACATCATAATCAATCCCTGCTGCACGTAAATTGGGCCCCGTAAAGCCATAATTTAAAGCACGTTCTGCACTAATGGCACCGGTATTTTGGAGGCGATCCATGAAAATGCGGTTACGGGTAAACAGGTTTTCAAACTCGTGTAATACTTTAGGATATTCTCGTAAAAATTTTTCTAACTTTTGAAAAGCAGTATCTGAAAAATTGCGTTCAAAACCACCTATTCGGCCAATGTTGGTGGTTAACCTTGAACCACAAACTTCTTCATAAATTTCATAAATCAGTTCGCGGTACTGCATTACATATAAGAATCCGGTATAGGCACCACTATCCACCCCTACAATGGAATTACAAATAAGGTGATCGGAAATACGGGCTAATTCCATAATGATAACACGCAGGTAATCTACCCGCTTAGGTGTTTTTACACCTAATAATTTTTCGCAGGCTATATGCCAGCCCATATTATTGATTGGGCTACTGCAATAATTTAACCGATCGGTAATAGGTGTTACCTGATAAAGTGGCCGGCGTTCGGCTAATTTTTCGAATGCACGGTGTATGTACCCAACTGTTTGCTCTGCTGATACAATGCGTTCACCATCTAATTCAACTATATTTTGAAACACGCCATGAGTAGCGGGGTGTGTAGGCCCCAGATTAAGGGTGGTGGTTAATTTTTCAATGGAACCATCCGGAAGTTTTACGTGGTGTGGTTGCACCTCTTTTGTTTCCAACATAATATTTCAATTAAATTACCGACAGTTGTTTACAACTGCCTTTACAATTGGATTTAATAAATTGAACCGCCCCGGCCAAACATAGCATCATCTTTATCTATTCTGGTTTGGTCTTCTAACGGGTATTCTTTCCTTAACGGGAAATAGTTCATTTCATCTACATTCAAAATGCGTTTTAAATTAGGATGCCCGATAAAGTTTACCCCAAAAAAATCATAGGTTTCTCTTTCCATCCAATTAGCTGCTTCAAATAATTGAGTTGCTGTAAACACATCGGGTTGCTGAATATCAGTAAATACTTTATAGCGGATACGAATATTCTCTTTCAAGTTATGTAAATGATAAACCACTGCCAGTTCTGCTCCTTTTTTATCGGGATAATGCACTGCACACAAATCGGTTAAAAAGGTAAATTGAAGGGTTTCATCTTCATACAAAAACTGCAATACTTTTAAATTCATTTCTTTAGGTGATTGAAAAGAGAGTAACCCAAATGGTGTTTCAAAATTAGCCACCTGATCGCCAAATTTTTCAATCAGTTTTTGTTGTATGATTTCGTTGGTAAGTGCCATGATGGTGATAAGCTTTTACAAATGTTTAAAACCCCGATAACAAACAATTATTGGATACCGTAACTTTCTAAGAGTGCCGTGTATTGCGGGCTATTTCTGCGGCGAATACTTTCTTTACCCACCAGTTCCTGTATTTTCATGAAACCATCTAAAATTGCTTCGGGCCTGGGTGGGCAACCGGGCACATATACATCAACCGGTATAATTTGATCAATACCTTGTAATACACTATAAGTATCAAAAATACCGCCGCTGCTGGCACAGGCGCCTACACTCAATACCCAGCGTGGTTCCGCCATTTGCAAATAAACCTGTCTTAATACCGGGGCCATTTTTTTGGCTATGGTACCCATTACCATGAGCAAATCGCACTGCCGGGGAGAAAAACCTACCCTTTCTGCACCAAAACGAGCTAAATCATAGTGTGCTCCCATGGTAGCCATGAATTCAATACCACAGCAAGAAGTAGCAAACGGCAGGGGCCATAAAGAATTTTTCCTGGCCAGTCCTACTACATCGCTCAATTTAGTGGTAAAAAACCCTTCCCCATTGTAACCCTGTGGCGCCTCACCCATAATAATTGACTTTGCGGGTTCTGCAGCCCTGGGATGAATATTAAAACGTACCGGACGCATACAATAACTTTTAATTTTATTGATAAAATAAGGTTGGCAGGATGATTCAATAACACTTTAATTTATCCTGCACCATTTGCGTGAACCAAATTTTGAAAAAATGTTTCAAAACAAATGGCATCATATATAACATTTCAACTTGTTTTAAGTTGAATATATCTGCTCATTAATCCTCCCAATTCAAGGCTCCTTTTTTGATGATATAGATAAAGCCAACCAGAAATAAAGCCACAAACAAAATAATTTCCCAAAAACCAGCCCATCCTAAAAATTTAAAATTTACTGCATAAGGGTAAAAGAAAATTACTTCCACATCAAATAATACAAATAAAATAGCTACCAAAAAATACTTTACTGCCATGGGCTGACGTGCATTGCCATGACTGGCTATACCACTGGAAAAATTTTCTAATTTATCACTTGTTTTTCTTTTCGGTCCCACCCATGCACTCAACCCAATCATGGTAGCCACAAAACCAATGGCAAAAATGAGTTGAATACCTATCGGGAAATAATTTTCAGCAGTATTATTCAGCTGATTAAGTTGAAGCAGTGTACTAAAACCTATCATAACTTTCTTAGATGAAATGCAAAAATAAGGCAGTCTGTTTATAAACCCTTACTATTCTTTTGTTGTTTTTGCCGGTTTCAGTAATTTATAATTTCTAATTAAAGTACTTCCTGCAACTTTCCAAAAATATACCACTTCATACAGCTACAAGCATTCATTTAAACCGGGATATTTAAGTTTATGCCAATAAAAAAGTTGCTACCCCTGTGGCAGCAACTTTTTTTATGCTATTGATATTTAGAACAACTATTTAGTTTTTGGTTGCACCTCCTGCGCCTCCGGCAGCTTTTGTGCCTGTACTATCTGTTTGGGGCTGTTTGCCTTCCATCAGTTTTTGTTTTTTGATGTTACCCTCAATAGCCACTTTTATTTTCAGCATATCCGGATCATTGGGTATTAATTCTAAAATCTTATTACAAATATCTAATGCCTTTTCATAATCTTTTGCCCGGTCATTGTAATAACCCATTATATAATAGTAATCGATGATGATGAAGCGTTGATTTTTTACACTGTCTTTCATCAAAAAATCAATTTGCTGTTGCAATGCGGGAATAGCAATCCCGGGATTAGAAGTAGTATCTAAGGCTTTAGCTGCCATTACATTAAAGTAGTAACCCTGTGGTTTATCGGGAAATGCTTTGATATAATTAGCTGCAACATTCATTACTTTTGGATAATCGGCTGCCTGATAAGCTACATTAGAAATATTATAATAATCATACTCACTCCAGGTACCTTTTAGCGTTTGTGCTTGCAATAACCAGTCTAATTGGGCTTTGTAATTTTTAGCTTTGGCCATTAAATCAGCTGCCTGGGCCATATAGTTAATTTTATTCACTTTAGAGGTATCTGACTGAATAGCTGCTTGAATGTATTTTACTGCATCATTGGCACTTTCAGGGAATTTTGAGTAAATTTTCACAGCCAGTTCATAATCAGCCGGCTTAATTTTATCAGTAGGCTCTAATTTAAAATATTGATCAATATTTTGTTTCGCCTGTAATGAATCACTTAGTTTTAAATAGTTGTAAGCATACAATAAATTCAATCCGGGTAATTTATCAGTTCCACCCATTGAGGTTTCAATTTCCTTTTCTTTTGCTAAAGATTCCTGGTATTTACCTGCCTGATAAAGATAATCTGCCAGATAAAAATCATTTTGCGGGTCTTTATCGGCATATTTAATGAATTTATCCAGGTTGGTTTTTGCCATATCTACATTCCTGTTCTTGTAGTACTCAAACAATGCTAAATAAGTATCGGGGAAAGTTGGATCAACATCAATGGCTTTACCAAATGCCGGCATAAAAGATTCTTCATTATTCTGGCTCAGATAAACCATTCCAATTCTGTAATAAGCCAATACATTTTTAGGATCAATAGTAGTAGCCTGTTCAAATGCTTTTACTGCTTCTCCTCCATTTTCGCCGCCTAATTTCAAATAACAGATGCCTATGTACACATATGCCATAGCATTTTTAGGATCTAAAGCAGCAGCTTGTTTTAATTTTTCAATGCCATAATTGGGGTCACCAATTTTACTGCCACCATCTGCATTGGCACGGCCAATAGCCATTAAAACTTCAACACTGGGCTCGCCTTTATGGCGGCCTTTTGTAGGGGTAGTGGCAGTAATGGCTTGCTCAAATTTTTGTTTGGCAGCATTAATATCACCACCTTCCAGCATATCAATATGGCCCATTCCTACCCAAATTAATGGTTCATTCACCCCATCGGTTAATGCTTTTTGGTATACCGCTTTAGCTGCATCCATTTGTGCTTTGGTTACTTCATTGCCACCAATTAATGCCTGACCATACCAATAAATGGCTTGAGGATCTTTAGGCTTAGCATCGTAATCCTTCTTTAAAATATCAATGGCAGATTGAACTTTGAATGACGAGTTTAAATCGTTAATTCCATCAGCAACCGACTGGGCCATTAATCCATTCACAGCCAGAAAGGCTGCCACTAGCAAAGTAATTGTTTTCTTCATCATGCTTTAAGTTTATAGTGGTTTGTTTACTCCTTAATTTGACTTTTTCGGTTCACTAAATCCATTTTAGCAGGGGCTAATCCACCGCTTCTGAAAATAAGTTGCCCACGTTCTAAAGTCATAAAATTTTTAAATCCTGTACCCAACGCTACTGCATTTTCTTTTAAAATATAATAAATGGGTCGTGTTAACGGGTATTGTCCGTAAGTAATACTTGCCTGCGAGGGTTTAACAAAAACATCTTTTTCGCCACAAGCGGTACATTCAATTAATCCCAACCTGATTTTTTTAAGATTAGCTACCTGTTTGGGTTCATTGGGATTGCCTACCCAGCTAATGCCTACAAAACCAATCGCATTGTTCATTTGCTTAATAACCGACACTACCGAATCACTACCACCGGTAGCCATTACATTCTTACCGAAAGGCGCCCTATGCAATAATGTATCTTGTAAATAGCGCACCGTACTGGTGGCATTGGTGCCATCCATTACCACAGGAATATTTTTTTTACCGGATAATATATCTCTTAAATCATTCAGGGTAAAAACACTATCCGGATTGTTTTGGTTTACAATTACCGCAACTGCATCAAAAGCCATTACCCCAAACAGCGGTTTAAATCCTAATTTATTCAAATAAAAAGAAGCTTCCTGTTTATTCAGGCCTCTTGCCACAATAATCATTCTGGTACTATCTTTTATCAAATCTTTGAAGCAATCTACTTCCGGTTCATACTTGGCAATAATATGTACATCAGGATAAGATGACTCATACACTTTAATTTGTTGCTCTATAACAGGCTGAAAACTTTCATCTACACTAATATGAATGGTGCCATTAGAAGGAGTATCGGTAATAACGTAGTTGTTTTGCTGTTGTTGGCAAGCAACCAGCAAAAAAGGGATAAATGAAATAAATACTATCCTAATCATTTCCATTTTAATACATTTTCTTAATGCCCCTGTACATTCTAAAGCCGCCATACAATAAACATACTGAACCTAAAAAGTAACAAAAAGCATCGCCTAAAGCCATAATTTGTGGTATTTGCCAGTATTTGCCTCCAAAAAGCAGTACAGCCATACCTAAATACAATAATGCCATAAAAATATCGCGTACTGAACTTAGAAAAATAAAATTTTTTCTATGTTTTTCTCTAATCGGTTGCTCCATTTAATTGCAATTATTACTGTATGGGATGGGCAATTTATAGAATAATTCCTTTGGGTTGCATTAAAAACGGCTAAGAATTTTCTAAGAAAGTTTTTAATGTTAACAATTAATTCCATAAAAAACCTGTTTTCTAATGTGTAAGAAGCAAATAAACAGGTATTCCACAAAACATATTTTGTTAAAAAATGTACATTTTGTTCATTCCCATTTAAATAAACAGGTACTATCAGCTGGTTTTTCAAATCATGAAAACCAATGGCATGCCCCGCCTACATAGCTTCCATTCATTACATAAAATAGTAAAAACAATAGGCCATGTATATTTGCAGGCATGAAAGTATTAATGGTTTGTTTAGGCAATATTTGCAGAAGCCCTTTGTCTGAGGGAATTTTGAAACATAAGGCGCAATTAGACGGTTTAAATTGGGAAGTGAACAGCGCAGGTACCGGCAATTACCATATTGGTGAACCACCACACTTGCTATCACAAAAAGTGGCATTGGCACATGGTATTGATATTAGCCAACACAAAGCCCAACAATTTACAGCGCAGGATATGTTAATCTACAATCTCATTTATGTAATGGATGCAGACAATTACAAAGCCGTTGAACAAATAAGTAAAAAAATGTTTAACCCTGCAAAAACCAAATTGATTATGAATGAATTATTCCCCCATACCAATACAGAAGTACCCGACCCCTGGTTTGGCACTGAAAAAGATTTTATTAAAGTTTACCAAATGTTGGATGCTGCCACCGATAGTATTATCCAAAAATACCGTTCAACTAACACCATTATAAAAAATACACATGAATAAACCAACCATACCACAGGGTACCCGCGATTTTAATGCGGCTACTATTTATAAGCGCAATTATATTCTCAATACCATTCGCAATGCTTTTCAATTATATGGTTTTGAAGCTTTGGAAACGCCTGCTATGGAAAATATTGATACCCTTATGGGCAAATATGGGGATGAAGGTGATAAACTCATTTTTAAAATTCTCAATAATGGCTTAGATAATCCTGCCAAACAAGCAGAAGTAACAGCCGCTTTTCAAAAAGTATTAGAAGGCAAAACCAATAAACAAATTACCGAAAGGGCACTCCGTTACGATCTTACCATTCCTTTTGCCCGTTATGTAGCCATGAATTACGGGCAACTTACTTTTCCGTTTAAACGCTATCAAATGCAGCCGGTATGGCGTGCCGATAGGCCGCAAAAAGGCCGTTACCGCGAATTTTACCAATGTGATGCAGATATTGTGGGCAGCAATGCTATGATCAATGAAGTGGAATTGGCTCATTTGTATGCCCATGTGTTTAATATGCTGAACCTGCCGGTTACCATTAAAATCAACAATAGAAAAATATTGGCTGCTTTGGCCGATATGTGTGGAGGTGCTGAAAAATTAACAGATATAACCATTGCCATTGATAAGTTAGATAAAATTGGTATTGATAAAGTAAAAGAAGAATTGCAGCAACGCAACCTCACTGCCACACAAATTGAAACCATCTCCGAATTTTTGAAGATACAGGGAACCAATGAAGAAAAACTGAACACCCTCAGCAACAGTATTGGCAACCACCCTTCGGGCAAAGAGGGAATATCTGACTTGCAATTTATTTTAGCACAACAAACTACCGGCAACCCGTTACCGTTAGAAATTGATGTAACCTTAGCCAGAGGCTTAAACTACTACACAGGAACCATTTTTGAAGTAAAAGCAATTGGATATAATATAGGTAGTATTGGTGGCGGTGGCCGTTATGATAATTTAACCGGATTATTTGGCTTACCCAATGTACCCGGTGTAGGCATATCGTTTGGTGTAGATAGAATTTATGATGTATTGGAAGGTCTGGATTTATTTCCCAAACAACTCATAAAGTGCAGCACTGTATTATTCTTTAATTTAGGAAAAGATGAAAGCAACCGCTCATTTACATTGCTGCAAACACTAAGGGCACAAAACATTAGCGGAGAATTATACCATGAGCCTGCCAAATTAGATAAACAGTTTAAATATGCCGAAAAGAAAGGTATTCCCCTTGTTGTTATCATTGGCAGTAAGGAGTTGGCCGAAAACACTTGTACGGTAAAACAATTGGCAACCGGCCAGCAGGTAACTTTTACACAATCGGATTTGCTTAACTACATAGCTACACTTGAATCAGGATTATAGTTAGTAGAGAAATAACTTTATAAAAAAGGCGGTGGACACTTCAAACCATCGCCTTTTTGCATTCCTTTTAATGAAGGAAACATCATTTTACTGCGGAACGCATAATGGCCTGTTTGTTGGTATTGAACAAAATTGCAACAGGTTTAGTAGCTGCAGCAGTATCATTCTTTTTACCTTCCAGATGATAGCCCATGGCATCAATGACCACCATTTTTATTTTTTTGTTGTCGTCTCTTTTAAAAACGGCAGTTCCCTGAAAAGAAACGAGTGCAAATGAATCTACCCCTAATTTCTGCAAAACAGAAGTGCCTGCTTCTGAAACCATGTTCAATCCGGTGCTGTCTAAAATAACTTCTACCTGTTCTACCACACTGCCATCCGGGAAAGTATATTTCCCGATTAATTCCATTACAGTGGTATCCGGTGCTGAAGGTGAAGCAGTTTGTGCTTTTAAGGTAAGTACAGTGCCAGTTAGCAATACCAGCATGAATACAATTTTTTTCATTTTTTTTAGTGTTAAGATACAGAATTATCAGCTGGCAATTCGCCTTCACAAAAAAATAACAACCACTCTATTTAAAGTGTTCGCACCCACATTTTCAAACATGGCATGGTTTTTATTTTTTTCAATCAACAAAATATGGTGTGAATGAAACCGATTAGCTTAGTATTGGCGTTAATACTGTTATTACAAGCCTGCTCGCACCGAACCGTGCTAACAAAAGCCGTGACCCGTTCCACAGCCCCGGTTTCACCAACTGCCCCACCTGCGCCGGTTGCATTTATTGTGGTAGATGGTATGGGTAATATTCGTACACCCAAAACTAAGTTACCCCCAACCATTGCCCGGCAGGTAAATTATACCATAATTGCCCGTGCTTTTACACCCAACCAACGTAAAAATCTCATTTACCGCTTCAATACTATTCCGCCTAAAATTATCTATGTAGCCCCCGAATATACCCAACATTCTTTAAAAGGCACCTATTGTATCTATAAAAAAAAGTTTTGGTACTGGCAACACAGTGATGGCTTGTTTTATTTAGATGAAACCTATTACCGGTAGTACTAAAATTGCTATTCTAAACAATAGGGAAATGCTAAAAAAATTTAACAGCCAAATTCGCCCATAAAATAAATAATTGTTTAATTTTAAAACCGTTGTTTACATCGGTGAAAAGCAGTAATTTTAGAACAACTATTGCACTTACGAAAACAAACAAGTATGAGAGGCGTAAACAGAGTAATGCTTATTGGTAATTTGGGAAAAGACCCGGATTTACAGGTATTAGACGGAAACATTGGAGTAGCAAAATTTCCTTTAGCCACTACCGAAACCTATAAAGACCGCAATGGCAAACTCGTTTCACAAACAGAATGGCATACAGTAGTTTTATGGCGCGGATTGGCCGATTTAGCACAAAAATACCTTCACAAAGGCAGTTTAATTTATGTAGAAGGCCGTTTACGTACCCGCAGTTGGGAAGATAAAGAAGGCAATAAAAAGTTTGCAACAG
>JAKAKY010000286.1 GCA_021824365.1 Bacteroidota bacterium
TACACCTGATGTTAAATAATCGACAGAAGCATCATTATACCGTAAAGCGCCGGGTTTATGTATATTTAAAATTAGTTTAATAATTAAATAGGAAAGCAAGTTGGGGCTATTGTTGAAATAAGTAATATCTTCTGAACCATGAACTGTTCGGGAAGGAGGGGCTACTTTTAATGCAATGGAATAATTCCCTGTATTTTGCCAATAGTGCACACCAGGCATACCATTGGCCGAACGGGTTTGTTGGACATAAGCTTTTTTGATATTACGAGGCCTGTATAATGGCTGCGCAAAAATTTGTGTACAAAGCAGCATCATGCAAATAGTAAACAATGTTACAGGCTTCATTTGAAATTTGTTTAAAAGTGGAAGTTATTTCATTCTCTACATTTTTTCGAATCGAAATTGTATGAGTGTATAAAGCAAAGGTGGTTTTGTAATATATTTACAAACAATATACCCTGTTCATCTAAAATAATTACAGGCAACGTGGCATGCACCATGAATTGCTTTTTAGGATCTTACGATGAATGTTTGATTAATTAAAATATATGCATATGAAAAAATGGATATTATCCTTGGTACTTTTAATAAGTGGTAGTACCGTTACAATGGCTCAAATGCCTGCCAAACGTACTTTTGTACCCACTGATGCTTATCGGCTGCTGAATGTGGCTGACCCTCAGGTATCGCCCGATGGGAAGTGGATATCCTATACCGTTAGTATGGCCGATAGTGCAAAAGACAAAAGCAACACAGACATTTGGATGGTAAGTTGGGATGGACATCAAACAGTGCAATTAACCAGTACGCCAGAATCTGAATCCATGCCCCGATGGAGCCCTGATGGTAAATATCTCTCCTTTCTATCTTCAAGAATGGGTAATACCGGGGCGCAAATTTGGTTGTTAGACAGGCGCGGTGGCGAAGCCAGGCAACTTACCCATTTAAAAGGTGGGTTAGAAGATTATGTTTGGAGCCCCGATGGTAAACAAATACTCATCAGTATGCAGGATCAGGATTTTTCTGATACGGCTGCTACTAAAACCAGACAACCTTATATAATTAACCGTTATCATTTTAAAGATGACCAATCAGGATATTTAGATAATCGGCATACCCATTTATATTTATTGGATGTAAATGGTAAAAAATTAGATACATTAACAAATGGTTTGTTTGATGAAACCATGCCCGCCTGGAGCCCCGATGGCAAACGTATCGCCTTTGTAAGTAACAGAACTTCAGACCCCGATAAAAATGATAATACCGATATATGGGTAATGAATGCCGAAAAAGGCGCAACCCCCAAACAACTGACTACCTGGGCAGGCAGCGATACACGCCCGGTTTGGAGTCCCGATGGCAAATTCATTGCTTATTTACAATCCAGCAGTAATCAGGCTTTTACCATGTATGGCCAAAATATTTTGGCAGTTGTTGCGGCTAATGGCGGTGTTTCTACGTTATTAACTACGGCAATCGACAGGCCGGTTTCTAATCAGCAATGGGCGGCTGATGGTAAATATGTTTATTGTTTGGTGACGGATAATCGAAAAAAATATTTAGCTCAGGTAGACATTGCATCAAAAAGAATGCAACCCATTATTGAGGGAGAATTTTGTTTGGAAAGATTAAATATGAGTGCTAACCAATCGCAAATGGCTGCACTTTGGAGCGATCCCTATCATCCTTATGAAGTAGTGGTGGTGGAAGGAAATACCATGCACCGGGTAACACACATGAATGATGATTTCATCCAGTCACTCGCATTGGCCAAAGTAGAAGGATTTACTTCAACCAGTAAAGATGGAACAAAAGTACCTTGTTTGTTATTTACCCCACCGGGTATGAATAATGCTTCAAAATTACCTGCCATATTTTACATTCATGGAGGCCCGGTAGCGCAGGATGATTATGCTTTTGATTTTACACGGCAAATATTGGCTTCCGGTAATTTTGCTGTGATAGGGGTTAATTACAGAGGAAGCGACGGTAGTGGATTGGCGTATATTAAAGCAATTTATGCCGATTGGGGTAATAAAGAAATAATGGATATAACAGGTGCCGCAGATTATTTAATTAAAGAAGGTAAAATTGATGGCAACAGAATGGGTATTGGTGGTTGGAGTTATGGTGGTATTACTACTAACTATACCATTGCTACTGATAACCGATTTAAAGCAGCAGCCAGTGGTGCAGGTAGTTCGTTACAATTAAGTATGTATGGTTTCGATCAATACATTACACAATACGAAACAGAATTGGGAAAACCCTGGGAGCATCCTGACAAGTGGATAGCATTATCTTATCCTTTTTTTCATGCTAATAAAATTACTACGCCTACATTATTCATGGCCAGTGAAAAAGATTTTAACGTGCCTACCATTGGCGCAGAACAAATGTATCAGGCATTAAAATCAATTGGGGTGCCTGCAGAACTGGTTATTTATCCGGGGCAGCATCATGGTATTACCAAACCTTCTTATCAGGTTGACCGGTTAGAACGTTATTTAGTTTGGTTTAAAAAATATTTGAAATAATATATGCTGACATAATCACCACAAAAAAACCTGACGCATCATGCTCAGGTTT
>JAKAKY010000091.1 GCA_021824365.1 Bacteroidota bacterium
TGAATAATGGGTTCCATGTGATTCAATAACAACAAATGTAGCAGATGGTTGATAATAGTGCATATTATCCTTATTTTTTTAACACAGTGCCTTAATACCCAAAAGATAGCTGCTTAAGATAAAGCCGTCATTTTTGTAATGAGTATGTTTTTTCACATAAAATGCTTAATTTTGTTTTCACTGCAACGCTACAGGAATGTGTAGCGTTGTATTTTTTTATGTCTACTAAAAACGTTGGCTATGAGTGAATATGTAACTAAAGAAACTTTTGAAAAAATGCGGGAAGAATTACAACGCATGAAAGCAGTTGATCGCCCGGCTGCAGCGAGAGCCATTGCAGAGGCCCGGGAAAAAGGCGATTTAAAAGAAAATGCGGAATACGATTCTGCCAAAGAAGCACAAGGTATGCTGGAAGCCAGAATTAAACAATTGGAAGGGGTTATTGCTAACTCTAAAATAGTAGATCCCGAAACCATTGATACCAGCCGGGTAGCAGTTTTAACTAAAGTAACAGTGGTGAATATGGCTACTAAAAAAACATTTACCTATCAAATTGTGGGTGAAAAAGAAGCCAATTTAAAAGAAGGTAAAATTTCTGCCGGTTCGCCCATTGGTAAAGGCTTGTTAGGTAAAGCGGTGGGCGATGTTGCTGAAATTCAGGCACCTGCCGGTTTAATTAAGTTTAAAATTGAAAATATTACCATTTAATTTTTTTTGATGGAATAAAAGGCCTCATTTGCATTTTTTGTAAATGAGGCTTTTTAGCTTTGTAGCTGGTGATATACCTTCTTTTGCACACTAAAATTTTAATTTATGACACTGTTTTCAAAAATAATTAAGGGCGAAATTCCATCTTACCGCATTGCAGAAAATGATCTGTTCTATGCTTTTTTAGATATTTTTCCTTTTGCAAAAGGGCATACCCTGGTGATACCCAAAATAGAAACCGACAAGTTGTTTGAATTACCCCAACCCTATTTGGCAGGTATTTTGCCTTTTGCACAACCTATTGCCCAAGCCATTCAAAAAGCGTATCCCTGCAATCGGGTGAACATGCTTACGCTGGGTTTTGAAGTGCCACATGCTCATATTCATTTAATACCTATGAATGGTATGCAAGATGTTGATTTACTGCATCAGAAATTGCAACTAACTAAAGACGAATTAGCCTCCATTCAGAAAAAAATTTTGCAATACCTGTAAAATGCACAGGTCAAATTAGGCTTAGCCCTTCTTTACTTTTTCCTGCTGCCGAATAAAATCTGCCCAGTTTTTAAAACCTTTCCGGGTTTGTCCTATAACACTATTGGTTTGGTAATAATGGCATAATGCCACACTTAAAGCATCAGAGGCATCAAAATATTTAGGTTGGGTTCCTATCTGCAAAATTTGCTGTAACATTTTCCAAACCTGCTCTTTATTGGCATTGCCATTTCCGGTAATAGATTGTTTCACTTTTTTAGGCGAATATTCGGTTACGGGTATTTTATATTGCATGGCAGCAGCAATGGCTACTCCCTGTGCTCTGCCCAATTTTAGCATACTTTGCACATTTTTGCCAAAAAAAGGTGCCTCAATAGCAAAAGCTTGTGGTTGATGTGTACTGATTAAGCTGCAAATTTTAGTATGAATCTTTTCTAATCTTTCATAAATGTCCTCATACTTTGTTAAGCTCAATACATCCATGTTAATTAATACAGGCTGATTATTTTGTATGGATAGTAAAGCATAGCCCATTAATTGTGAACCGGGGTCTATTCCTAATATGATATTTTTTTTCATGTAATTGGTGTTAAGGTAAATACTGCTAAACAATAATGAATGCCATCAATTTAAAATACAGGTGAATGTAAGTAATTCAGCCCTCTGTTTCTAAATATGGCTTATTCCCTCTTACTTTGCTGCTAAATTATTTGTTCTGGGTAAGCGGTTTAAAATATTTATCAATTATTTTTTAGGGCCAATTCTATTTATTTGGCTCATTTTTTCTATTTATCATCAAATGCAGCAACAAAAAGATATAGCAGGTGCAGTAGAGATTTTGTTAACTTCTTTAACCGGTCAGGAAGGTTGGAAATTGATGGCGGTTTTATTATTAACACCGGTAAATTGGGGAATTGAAGCCAAAAAATGGCAAATTCTGCTACAAACCATTCAGGAAATTAGTTATGCAAAAGCATTTAAAGCGGTTTTAACCGGCCAGGCATTGGCCATTAGTTCTCCCAATAATGTGGGAGAATATGTGGGTAGAATGGTGTATGCCGAGGAAGGGAACCGGGGACGTACCGTAGCTTTAAATTTGGTGGCCAGCCTTAGTCAGTTGCTCATCACCTTTATAGCCGGAATCACTGCATGGATATATTTAACCCACTCTGATGTAGCCATAGAGGGTAAACTTTCAGATAGATTGCAGTTTTGGTTAGAAAATATGTTTTGGGTAATTGTGTTATTTACCTTGTTATTGGTTGGGGTATATTATAATTTATCCGTTATTACAAATTGGGTAGCACAATGGCCACTGTTAAAAAAATACAATTATTTTTTTACTAATATCACTCGTTTGCATTGGAAGGAATTAACAACAGTTTTAAAATATTCTGCATTTCGTTTTGTAATTTTCCTTTTACAATATTTGCTCATGTTGCAGGTTTGTGGTGTGCAGGAACATGTGCTTATTTTAACAGGTATTACCGCTTTATTTTTTTTAGTATTGGCTATTGTACCTACTATCGCCTTAGCCGAATTGGGAATTCGCGGTGTGTTAAGTTTACAATTATTTGGTTTGGTAAGTAGTAATATGGTAGGTATATTGTTTGCTGCTACCGGAATTTGGTTCATTAATCGCATTATTCCGGCGTTGGCAGGCAGTATATTGGTATTAAGAATTAAATTATTTAAAAAATAAATGTACATTGAAAAAAATGTGGCAAAAAAATTGCAACCTTTTGTTTAAAGGGCTGTAATGATAGCAGCACCCTATTTCATTTTATTATTCAGGAGAAGATAATCGCATGAAAAAAATAGTTATTTTATTATGTACGCTGGCTACTTCATTCCCTTTATGGGCCGGAGAGGAATCCTGCGGTGTTCGCAATTATGCATTTGAAAATGGCGAAAGCATTTCTTATACCATTTTTTATTCGGTAGTGGGCATTTATGTAAATGCAGGAACAGCCAATTTTACTACTTCATTAGAAAAATTAAACAATAAGGATGTGTACCATGTGGTAGGTACCGGCAGTTCAAATCCCAGTTATGATTGGATTTTTAAGGTGCGTGACCGATATGAAACCTTTTTTGATACAGCCACTTTACAGCCTTATAAGTTTATTAGAAATGTAGATGAAGGTGGCTATAAAACCTATGAAAATGTAACGTTTAATCTGTGTACCAATATGGCTATTACCACACAAGGGGTATATAAAGTACCCGGCTGTATTCAGGATGTGTTAAGCGCAATTTATTATGCCCGGAATATTGATTTTAACAAATACAAAATAGATGATAAAATACCGTTTGATATGTTTCTAGACAATCAGGTATATCCTTTGTATATCAGGTATTTGGGCAAAGAGGTAATTAAAACCAAATACGGTAAATTCAGAGCCATTAAATTCAGACCATTATTGGTAAAAGGAACAATTTTTGCGGGTGGCGAAAAAATGAATGTGTGGGTATCAGACGATCCCAATCATATTCCATTACGCATTGAAAGCCCCATAGTGGTAGGAAGCGTAAAGGTAGATATGATGCAATACCGCAATTTAAGATATCCTATATCATCAATGTTATCTTTTCATTAAACTTATTTATTCCAGGTCCTTTAACCGAAACGTATCTTTTTGCCGAATTCCTTTTTCGGTAAGTGTTAGTGTGCAACATTCATTTTGGATATCGTGTTCAAAAAACAGGGTATAGTTTTCTTGTGTGGCTTTTTCTAAAAAATATTTTTTTTCGTTGAGTGTGGTTAATGGAAACATATCATAAGCCATTACATAGGGTAAGGGTATATGTGCAACTGAAGGTAATAAATCGGCCATAAAAATAACGGTATGCCCTTTGTATTGTATTTGTGGCAGCATCATTTTATCTGTATGCCCATCGGCAAAAATAATTTGAATGTCCCGATGAAAAGGAGCTGTAACCGGTTGGTCAATTTTCCCCGCATCTATAAATTTTAATTGTCCGCTTTCCTGAATGGGCAAAATATTTTCTTTTAAAAAAGAAGCTTTTTCACGTGCATTGGGTAGTGTTGCCCATTGCCAATGCGCTGCATTACTCCAGTAAGTAGCATTTTTAAAGGCAGGTACTAATTGGTTATTGTTATTTTCTATACTGCCTCCACAATGGTCAAAATGCAGGTGTGTTAAAAATACATCAGTAACATCATCTTTATGAAAACCGGCTTTGGCCAATGATTTTTCCAAATTAGCATCACCATTCAAATAATAGTGCGAAAAAAATTTCGCATCTTGTTTATTGCCAATACCATTATCCACTAAAATCAATTGATTGCCATCTTCTATCAGTAAGCAGCGCATGGCCCAGTTACACAAGTTGTTTTCATCAGCAGGATTGAGTTTTTGCCAAATGGTTTTAGGTACAACGCCAAACATAGCGCCGCCATCTAATTTAAAATTGCCGGTTTCAATTGTATGTAATTTCATAAAACAAATTTCTGCATGATTAACGGATTCAATACTGCTGGCTATTGTTTATGCAGCCATGATCAATTCAGGTTGATGTTTAAATGGTTTTCCGGTTATTATCAGTATTAAAAATAGCATTCCAATAATAAAAAACACTATTAAAGCTATTACAGAATTGCGCATATTGCCGGTAATCTGTTGTATCAATCCAAAGCTAAACATACCAATAACAATAGCAATCTTTTCCGTCACATCATAAAAACTGAAAAATGATGCCGTATCCCTTGTTTCGGGCATTATTTTAGAATAAGTAGAACGGCTTAGAGATTGAATTCCACCCATTACCAAACCTACAATACCGGCAATTACATAAAACTGCATTTCAGAAGTGATAAAATAGGCAGCAATACAAACCCCAATCCAAATAATTACCACAAACAACAATACTTTAAAATTACCGAATGTATCAGAAAGTTTGGCCATGATGTATGCGCCGGCAATAGCTACAATTTGAATTAATAATATACATAATATTAATTTGCCGGTAGCCATTTGTAAAACCTGACTCCCAAATAAGGTTGCCGCCAGCATTACGGTTTGCACGCCCATACTGTAAAAGAAAAATGCGAATAAAAAGGCTTTGAGTGTAGGTAAATGTCTGGCCTGGTTCCAAACTTTTTTTAATTCCCGAAAACCATAATATATTAAATTATGTTGTGTTTGGGTTTTATTTGCTTTGTTTTTTGGCAATCGGCTAAAAGTAATTTGGGCAAAACCCATCCACCACAAACCCACTAATAAAAAAGATAAGCGTGGCGCAAAACCTGCATCTTTTATACCAAACCATTCCGGTTTCAACACAAAAACAAAACATACAATTTGTAATAATACACTGCCAATATAGCCATATGCAAAGCCCTTTGCACTAACATCATCCTGATCTTTTTCTTCGGCAATTTCGGGTAAATAGGCATTGTAAAAAACAAGGCTGCCGCAATAACCAATGGCAGCTAATATACAGCAGATAATGCCTAATGGTAATGTGTTTTTGGTGAACCAAAATAAAGCACAACAAGCCAAAGCGCCTAAGTAGCAGAAAAATTGCATGAACGCTTTTTTATTGCCTTTATAATCTGCTATTGAGGATAAGATGGGTGAAATAAGTGCAATAACAAAATAAGCGAATGCCAATGCATAATTATACAGAGAGGCGCTTTCAATGCTAAAGCCTGCAAACTGAATTTTATGGCTGATGATATTACCCGCTTTATCAGTAATAGTGGTAATAGCATCGTAATAAGCCGGAAAAATGGTAGAAGTAATCACTAAATTATAGGCGCTATTTGCCCAATCGTACATGGCCCAACCATTAATCACTTTTTTGGAAGCCGTTTGCATTTGCTCTTTTTGTTTTAAAGATACAGGTTGGTAATTAGCTGCGTACAACAAATACTGAAAAGCTTTTGATTAAAGATTGCCGGTATAAATCAATGCTAATACAATAATGCCTACAGCAATACGATACCATCCAAATATTTTAAAACCGTGTTTTTGTAAATAGCTGATGAAAAATTTAATGGCCAACATAGCCACCACAAAAGCCACAATATTACCGATAGCTAATAATTGTAAATTATGGGTATTGGTTACCACTTCTGGATTTTCCTGCCAGGTTTTTAGCATTTTATAGCCTGTTGCGGCGGCCATGGTAGGAACAGCCAGGTAAAATGAAAATTCAGCAGCCAGCTTACGTGTAAGGTTTTGTTGCATACCGCCAATAATACTGGCTGCACTTCTACTTACACCCGGTATCATGGCCAAGCATTGCCAAATGCCAATGATGAATCCTTTTTGATAACTGATTTCTTTTTCAGTAGTAATGCTTTCTTTTCTAAAAAATCTATCAATAAACAACAATACCAGACCGCCTGCTAAAAGGCTGATGGCAACTGTAGTAGGGCTTTCTAACAACATATCTATTTTATCGGCAAACAATTTACCCAATAACAGTGCCGGTATAACGGCTACAATCAATTTTACATAAAATTGCCAGCGGCTAAAATCAAAAAACTTTCGCCAATACAATACTACTACCGATAATATGGCCCCTAATTGAATGGCTATTTCAAACATTTTTGTAAATGCATCTTTTTCAATGTGCATTACCGAACTGGCAATAATCATGTGACCGGTAGAAGAAATGGGTAAAAATTCAGTAATACCTTCTATAATACCCTCTATAATGGCTTGCACTAAATTCATAAACAGTGTTTTGTGATGTTGATGTTAATGATGATATGCATATTTATCTACCATATTTCTAATACAAAAAAGCGATGTATGAACATCGCTTTTCAATTTGATTCGATTAAGCTTTTACCGAAGTTTTTTTCAGAATGGCAAAAATTTCAATCACCAAACCGGCAATTATCGTAATGGGGGCAATGGTTACCCTGGTTGTACTATACACTAAGTTGTAATTGAACTGGTTAGGGTCTTCATTCTTACCGCCACTCATTAAAAACATGCCCAGCGCAATAATTACGCCACCAATAATCATCCATTGATAATTTTCTTTGCCAAATAGGGGGGGCATTTGCTTGGTAGTTGTTGTTTTTTTATCTGTCATAATTTGGTATGCATTAATTTTAAAATTGCAATATAGTAAACCCAATCATTTTTCTATGTTAAATGAATTTTTTTTCAAAAATTTGTTAGTACAGGTCATCTAATTTCATTTTAAGGTATTTAATGACGCTTCTGTGGGTGCTGAATAACGATATGCCTACCCCAACTAAAATCATCCCCCCAAATAAAATAAAATTCAATTGATTGTCATGTATCACTTTTAATTGTGGTACCTGATTTTCAATCCAGCTTATAATAATGAAAAGCAATGCAATGGCAATTCCGGCACTAATTAATCCGTTAATAATGGCTTTAATATCCATTGGGCGGGCAATAAAACTGCGCGTTGCACCCACCATTTGCATGGTTTTAATGAGAAAACGGTTACTGAACATGGCTAATTTAATGGTATTGTCAATACTAAATATCACAATAACACAAAGAATACAAGATATTACTAAAAAGGCAAGCCCAAAACGGGTGGCTTTGTCGTTAATGTTATTCACCAAATCTTTAGGGTACTTTATTTCTGTTATCTGATTGCCAAATAAATCAATAATATGGGTTGAAATGGCATCGAGGCTGTCTTTATTTACATAAGCAGCCCGGGCATAAAAATCGATGCTTTCGGGTAGGGGATTGGCGTCTAAAATCTTTGCCCAATCTTCATTATTATCTTTATTCCAAATTTGTTTGGCCTTTTCTTTATCAATATAATCAACATTTTTTGCAAACGGCTGAGAAGAAATATATTGCTGCATTTGGCTTATCGAGTCTTTATTTGCGGTACGCAAAAAAACCTGCACTTTAATGTCTTCTTTCAAGGCATTACCTGCCCTTTCAAAATTCAGAAAGACCCAACCCATTATGCCCATTAATAATAATACCAATGCAACACCCACAATACTGTTTACATAGTTGGGTTTACTTTTTTTTAATGATGATTTTTTCTGTTGCTCCATACAATAAATTTAAAACTTCTAACGGTGCAAATGTAGCCTAATCCTGTACATTTGCAGCCTGTTTGCATTCTACACTCATTACAAAGCAGTGCAGGTTATTTTTTTACGGGTATTTTTTAGGTAAAACTGTGCGGTAAGTTATAGTTTTAACACCAGTTAATACAACGTTAACGTTTTTTTATTACAAGTTAGTATGATGGAATATAATTTTAAGAAATTAGAACAAAAGTGGCAACAATACTGGAATCATGAAAGGGTATATGCTGTTCCTAACCGGTCAGATAAACCTAAATTTTATGTATTGGATATGTTTCCTTATCCCAGTGGGGCGGGTTTGCATGTGGGCCATCCTTTGGGTTATATTGCCAGCGATATTTTTGCACGTTATAAAAGGTTAAAGGGCTTTAATGTGTTGCACCCCATGGGCTACGATGCTTTTGGCCTTCCGGCTGAACAATATGCTATTGAACATGGTATTCATCCGGCTATTTCTACTGAAAATAATATCCAAAATTTCAGAAACCAGCTAGAAAAAATAGGCTTTTGTTTTGATTGGGAAAGAGAGGTAAAAACCTGTGATCCCAAATATTATAAATGGACGCAATGGATTTTTTTAGAACTATTTAACAGTTTTTTTGACCGACAGCAACAAAAAGCGGCACCCATTACTACATTGGTGGCTGCTTTTGAAAAAGAAGGCAACGCAAAACATGAATGCCCGGGTGATGCTGCTTTGCAGTTTAGCGCTGAAGAATGGAAGCAGTTTAATTTTACGGCGCAGCAACAAATTTTGATGCAGTACCGCTTAGCCTATTGTGGTTATGGTGAGGTAAACTGGTGCCCGGCACTGGGTACAGTATTGGCTAATGATGAGGTAGTAAACGGCGTGAGTGAAAGAGGTGGACATCCGGTTGAAAAAAAGAAATTACGCCAATGGTATTTGCGTATTACGGAATATGCTGATCGATTATTACAGGGCCTCTCTACAGTTGATTTTAGCGAAGCCATGAAAGAAATGCAAACCAACTGGATTGGCAAAAGCAGTGGCGCTGAAATTGGTTTTGATATTGAAGGACATTCTGAAAAATTACGGGTATATACTACCAGGCCCGATACTATTTTTGGAGTAGATTTTATGGTTATTGCACCGGAATTATCGTTGGTAAATACCATTACTACTACTGAACAAAAACAAGCGGTAGAAATATATTTGGCTTATGTAAAAAGCAGAAGCGATAGAGAACGGCAGGCAGAGAAAAAAATATCAGGTTGTTTTACCGGCGCTTATGCCATCAATCCGTTTAATCTGCAACGGATTCCCATTTGGGTAGCTGAGTATGTGTTGGCAGGATATGGAACCGGTGCCATTATGGCTGTCCCCTGTGGCGATGAACGCGATTTTAAATTTGCCCAACATTTTAATATTCCTATTACCAATATTATTGGCAGTGCTTTTATCGGCACCGATGCCAACCCCACCAAAGATGCTATTTTAACCAATAGCGGTTTTTTAAACGGTATGCCCATGCGTCAGGCTATTGAAGTGGTGATTGCAGAATTAGAAAAAAAAGGAATTGGCAAAAGACAAGTAAACTACAAAATGCGTAATGCAGCCTTTAGCCGCCAACGCTATTGGGGTGAACCTTTTCCGATACAATGGATTGACGGAAATGCCATACCGTTGCCGGAAAATGAACTGCCTTTATTATTACCTGAAGTAGATACATATAGCCCGGGCCCGGAAGGGGAAGGCCCATTGGCCAATATTCCCGAATGGGTACAACGCCATTTAGAAACCAATACCATGCCCGGTTATGCAGGTAGCAGCTGGTATTTTTTACGCTACATGGATCCGTATAACACTACTACTTTCTGTAATAGAAATATTAGTGATTACTGGGGCCAGGTAGATGTGTATGTGGGTGGAACAGAACATGCCGTTGGCCATTTGTTGTATAGCCGAATGTGGACTAAAGTATTGTTTGATTTAGGTTATATTGGTTTTGATGAACCTTTTAAAAAATTGGTGAATCAGGGTATGATACAAGGCAGCAGCCGATTTGTGTATCGTATTCAGGGCACTCAAACTTTTGTTTCTGCCGGATTAAAACATCAATACGAAGTAAATACCTTGCATGTAGATGTTAATATGGTAGATGGAGTAGTATTGGATATAGCTGCTTTTAAACTATGGCGCAATGGTGAATATGCGCAGGCTGAATTTATTTTAGAAGATGACAAATACATCTGCGGTGCAGAAGTAGAGAAAATGTCGAAATCTAAATTCAATACTGTTAATCCGGATGATTTAGTAGCCAAATACGGAGCTGATACTTTCCGTATGTACGAAATGTTTTTAGGTCCGGTAGAACAAAGTAAACCCTGGGATACCAAAGGTATTGAAGGGGTACACCGTTTTATTAAAAAATTGTGGCGCTTGTTTTTTGATGAAGTGAAGGGTACCCTGTTATTGAATGAAGAATCTGCTACGCCACAACAATTAAAAGTATTACACAAAACCATTAAAAAAATTGAAGAAGATACTGAACGGTTTTCATTCAATACAGCCGTTGCCGCATTTATGGTTTGTGTTAATGAACTAAGCGACTTACATACACATAATATAGCCATTCTGGAACCATTGGTAGTTTTGCTGGCACCTTATGCGCCGCATGTAGCAGAAGAATTATGGCATGTGTTGGGCAATCAGGGTTCTGTTGTCAATGCTCCTTTCCCGGTTTGGAATGCCGAATATTTAACTGATTCTGCGAAAGAATATCCGGTAAGTATCAATGGTAAATTAAGAACCACTATTTCTTTTCCGCTTACAGCTATTCAGGAAGAAGTAGAGCAGGTTACCCTACAAAATGAAGTAGTAAAAAAATGGATAGACGATAAGCCCATTAAAAAGTTCATTTTTGTGAAAGGCAAAATGATTAATGTGGTAATATAATTTTTTTTTAATAAATAATACTTGCTTTGTTACTTCCACCGAA
>JAKAKY010000287.1 GCA_021824365.1 Bacteroidota bacterium
ATTCCCTGATCACATAATCCATCCGCTTGTGGTGACTGTTCACAGCCCCCACGCTGATCATCACCTTCATAGCTGCAGGCAAGCCTAACCGTTTTCTCCATTCAACTTTATTCCGAAACATTGCTGCAATTGCTTCCTCGTTAATATTAATCGCATAAGGCAATAGGGTTTGTTTTTCCATTGCTGTTCCACCTGCACAAGCCTGTTCAATATATAAAGGGAGGAGTTGTTGTACATGATCCATTCGTGTAAAGGGGGGGCCGTTAGGTGCTCCGTTGGCAAACAGTAATTTGTACCGAAATTTAAAAAAACGCCGCAATTGCCATAACCAGGTACCCAACTTAAAATCGCTGTAATAAATGACACTTGGACGATACCAAATTACTAATGGCATCATAGCCAGTAAAAAACTAAATTGCTCCACAAAATAGGCTTCAGTACGCATCCATGTGGCTATTTTTTTGCTTAACCCGGTATTTCTTTGTACACAGGGTATCCGGAATGCTTGTTTTTCACTTTTACCACCTCCTTTCAACAAATACATTTTGAAGCCTTGTGCATCTTTCAATGCAGCAAAACATTCTTCGGTAAATGATTCATACCCCCTACGAATATGGCCTACACCGGTACAAACAATAAAAACAACAGGTTTATTTTTCATTTAGCTGACACCTTGCAAATTCTTATAAAAATTAATTTGTTGCTGCGCTAAATGCAACCATGTATAAGGTTCCAGCTCATCTTTATTCGGCCGTTCCGGGTAATTTGTTGTAATGGTATTCACCACATGGAGTAAACCTTGCACCCAATTTGTTTTTTCAGCAGGTCCTGCAAAGGCACCGGTTAAGCCCTCTGCGATATGTCCAATTTCACCCACTTTTGATACATAAACCGGCGTTTGAACAGAAAGAAAATCTAAAAATTTAACCGGAAACCGGCTTTGATTAAAGGCATTATTGGCTAATGGGATGAGGCCTAAATCTACTGCCGCAGCCAAACTACCCGCATCATCGGCATTCAAAATTCCTAAATATTGAATGTTTTTTATTAGTACACTATCACCCAAAAGTTGATGCACATAATCTTTAGGTGGTCCTGCTATCACCAAATCAACCTGAATACTTATTTTATTCTGTATATATGCATGTGCAGCAATTACCCAATCTAACTCATCCGCTGTTTTTCCAATGTATGCCATATAAAATGCCGTTTCTTTAAAACCCCATTTTAACCGAAGATCCCTTTTATTTGGTACAGCCTTGGGCCAATAACCATTGAATATGAGGGCAACATTTTGTTGTTGAGAGAGTTTTTCCTTTAAAAAATGAGAACATACTGTTACCCCTTTTGCACATCTTGGAAGTTTTTTTTCAAGCCGGTTGGTTACCCACATCAGGTAACGATTTCTACAACCTTTTGGTTGCTGAAACAGACCACCCGTCCACAAATCGTCCCAATCATATACAAATACCGCTTCCCTTTTTTTGTATCGCAACAAATTCCAGGTGAGTGATGCATGCAAAAATGGTTGATACAAATGATATACATCGTATTCCTTCTTAGGTAAATGAAACAACCAACGCAGGGCTGTAAAAATATCATTGGGTGCGTAAAATAAACGCACCGTAGGCAAAGAGGGCACAATTGAATAGGGTATGCCATCCCGATCTTCAATTCTAACCTTTTGCCGCCAATTATGGTCACCTGCATAAACATCTACCTGATGCCCCAGTGCCTGCAACGCTTTGGCCATATTATGCCATCTAAAATAGGTACCTGCCGGATGATTGTATTGTACAAAAAATGCAATACGCAATTATAATGAATTAATGTGGTCAATATTTTGTTTACCGTAATCTACAATTTCATTTAATATTTTAGTTGCACTCCATTTTGGTTTCCAATTCCATATTGTTTGTGCCATTGTGTAATCGGTGCTATAATAGGGAATGTCATAAGTCCGATTCTCATTGATTGATTGAATCACTTTATTGCCATCAATGTTTCGTTTACAATAGGCATCCAATTCTGCCAAACTCAGGGTATTAGCATTGCCGCCACCCAAATTAACTATATTGGGTGCACCTGCCACCGGATGGGTCATTTGTTGCCATACTAAGCGAAACAAGTCTTCGGGATGCAGCATATCTCTGGCCTGCAAGCCCAAACCGTCATACCCAATAAACTTCAATGGTTTTTGCAGCAGGTACTGGTATATCCAATAGGAAAAAATACCCTGGTCAATTTTACCCAATTGCCCGCCTCCTGCTATCACGCCACAGCGGTTAATCCATACCGGAAAACCAAAACGATGGTGGTATTCCAAGGCCAATACCTCACTGGCTAATTTGGTGGCACCGTACAGGGAAATGGGCGCTGAAACCGGGCAGTTTTCCGTTATGCCCTTTTCGGTGATACCCTGCGGCAATGGTTGTGACGCATCAATCGAAAAAGCCATGCCGGTATTTTTTAAAGGGATGGCATTCAGCGTTGCAATAGAATATACCCGGCTGGTACTAATCAACACCAAACCCGCCCCGTCATGTTTACATTTTTCCAATACATAAATGGTGCCCATTAAATTAT
>JAKAKY010000092.1 GCA_021824365.1 Bacteroidota bacterium
AGCTATGGCCCTATACGCCACAAAAGCATTTGGTAATTACGAAGCTGCTTATAATGCAGCTGTAGAAAGTTTAGAAAGCGGCAAAGCTTATCAAACTTTGCAGCAACTTATTCGTTTACAATAAAAAGAAAAGTTTGCCGACGTAATATTAATGTAACAATATTTAATGCAATGAACATTTTAGAAGCAATTGTAGCACAAAAACAAATTGAAGTAGCAGCTGTTAAGCAGCGAACTTCTATTGCTGATTTACAGCAGATGCCTTATTTTAAACGGAATATTATTTCATTAAAAAATATTTTGCAAAAAGGAAACACCAGTGGCATTATTGCTGAGTTTAAACGTAAATCACCTTCCAAAGGATTTATAAATGCAACTGCCAATGTGGTAACTGTTACTAATGCTTATGCCCAATTTGCAGCAGGAATATCTGTTTTAACTGATGCCCCTTTTTTTGGCGGTAGTTTTGATGATTTGCAACAGGCACGCATTCAATCAGTTCCCATTTTAAGAAAAGATTTTATGATTGATGCTTATCAGGTGTATGAAACCAAAGCCATTGGTGCCGATGTTATTTTACTGATTGCAGCCTGCTTAATACCAAAACAGGTAAAGGAGTTGGCAACCATTGCTAAACAATTAGGTTTAGAAGTGTTATTAGAAATTCATGGTGCCGATGAATTGCAGCATATTTGTGATGAGGTAGATATGGTGGGTGTGAACAACAGAAATTTAAAAACTTTTGAAGTAAATATTGAAACATCCCTTCAATTAATTCAACAAATACCCAATAATAAAGTGGCTATTACTGAGAGTGGTGTTGCCAGTGTTGAAACAGTTTGTCAATTAAAATCAGTAGGTTATAAAGGATTTTTAATGGGTGAAAATTTTATGAAACATGTGCATCCTGACAATGCTTTTATTCAATTTGTAGAACAACTAAATCAGACATCATGCGGGTAAAAGTATGTGGCATGACCGATATGAACCAGGTACGACAATTAAATGATTGGGGCGTACATTTTTGCGGATTTATTTTTTATCCCAAGAGTCCGCGTTATGTGTTGAATCATAACACAGCCGAAGCTATAAAAAAAGTAAAAGGTACTATTAATAAAGTGGGTGTTTTTGTAAATGAAAAGGAAGATACTATTTTGAAATTGGTAGATGATTGCGGTTTGTATCTGGTTCAGTTGCATGGCGATGAGAGTCCGCGTACCTGCGAGAATCTTTCCAATTATGTTACAACGGTTAAAGCATTTAGAATGAGTGAACAAGATAATGTGCTTTGGAAAATTAAAGATTATCAGGATGTTGTGGATATGTTTTTATTTGATACGGAAGGTGTTGGCTATGGTGGTACCGGTAAAAAATTTAATTGGAGTATGCTGAAAGGATTATCTATCCGAAAGCCGTTTTTTTTAAGTGGCGGAATACAACCCGATGATGTACTGCAACTAGCCCATTTTATGCAGGATACTGTGGCAAAAGATTTATTTGCAGTGGATATTAATAGCCGCTTCGAAATAGCACCGGGCATAAAAAACTTGGCTTCAGTAAAAGACTTTGTAAATAGTGTTGCACATATTTAAACATATTTTTTATGATAAGTGAAAAAAATACCAATCAGTCATTTACCCTTCCCGATGCCAATGGATATTTTGGCATGTTTGGTGGTGCCTATATTCCTGAAATGTTGCATAGAAATGTAGAAGAATTGCGAAGCAGGTATTTGGATATTATGCAGGAAAAAATGTTCGTTGAAGAATTTAACCAATTATTACGCGACTATGTGGGCAGGCCATCGCCGCTATTTTTAGCAGAACGGCTGAGTGCGCAATTCAAAACCAACATTTATTTAAAGCGCGAAGATTTAAACCATACCGGTGCCCATAAAATCAACAATGCAATTGGGCAGGTTTTATTGGCACAAAGATTAGGCAAAAAAAGAATTATTGCCGAAACAGGTGCCGGCCAACATGGCGTGGCCACTGCAACTGTTTGTGCTTTAAAAGGCTTGGAATGTATTGTGTATATGGGTGAAAAAGATATTGAACGTCAGGCCCCTAACGTTGCCCGTATGCAAATGCTGGGTGCAAAAGTTATTCCTGCCACCAGTGGCAGCAAAACATTGAAAGACGCGACCAATGAAGCTATTCGCGATTGGATTAATCATCCAAACGATACACATTATGTAATTGGCAGTGTGGTAGGGCCGCACCCATACCCCGATATGGTGGCACGTTTTCAAAGCATTATCAGCGAAGAAACCAGGTGGCAGTTAAAAGAAAAAACAGGTCATGAGTTACCTACGCATGTCATTGCTTGTGTAGGCGGCGGTAGTAATGCAGCAGGTGCATTTTATCATTTTCTGGAAGATATTGCTGTTCAACTGATTGCGGTGGAAGCCGCAGGCCATGGTATTAACAGTGGTATGAGTGCTGCTACAACGAAATTGGGTAAGCCGGGCATTTTGCATGGAAGCAAAAGTTTGGTAATGCAAACAGATGATGGACAGGTAATTGAACCACACAGTATTTCAGCAGGATTAGATTATCCGGGAGTTGGCCCATTACATGCACATTTATTTAAAACCGGCAGAGCTACTTTCCTGAGTGCTACCGATCAGGAAGCTTTACATGCAGCGTTTGAAGTAAGTAAATTAGAAGGTATTATTCCTGCATTAGAAACGGCACATGCATTTGCTGCATTGCATCAGCTACAGTTTAAACCTTCAGATGTTGTAGTAATTTGTTTAAGTGGAAGAGGTGATAAAGATTTAGCCACCTATATGCAGGCCATGCAAATGAATACCGGAAGATTAAAAGTATAATAATGAATTTACAGGAACTGCATCTGCGACCCGCAACTATGAACGACAGTATTTTTTTTTATGAGTTAAAAAAATTAGTGCTTTACAATTATGTACAGGCTATTTGGGGATGGGATGAAGCCATACAACAACAATTTCATAAAAATAATTTTCATCCACAACAAACCAATATTATTGAATGGAAGTACCAATCTATTGGTACTATTGAAATTGCTGAGGATACAGAAAAATTTTTTATCAGCAGTTTATATATTCATCCTAACTTCCAAAATAAAAAAATTGGTACCATGTTGATTCAGCAATTATGCAATAAAGCTGCTGTAGAGAAAAAAAGGGTAGCATTAGAAGTTTTACATCTCAATAAAGGTGCACAAAAATTATATGAACGTTTAGGCTTTACGGTTATACCCAATCAGGATCCTATTAAATTATACATGCAAAAAAATTTTTTCAATATGAGTAGAATAGCAGCAGCTTTCTTAAAAAAATCGAGTAATGTACTCAATGTATATTGTACAGCCGGTTATCCGCGTTTAAACAGCACACTACCTGTTATGCAGGCTTTGCAAAACAATGGTGCCGATTTAATTGAACTGGGCATGCCTTACAGCGACCCTTTAGCCGATGGAACAGTGATTCAGGAAAGCAGCAGTATTGCCCTTCAAAATGGCATGTCAATCCGCGTATTATTTGAACAATTAAAAGATTGCAGAAAAAATATTCATGTGCCTGTTATTCTAATGGGATATATGAACCCGGTTTTGCAATACGGCTTTGAAGCATTTTGCCAAAAAGCTGCTGAAGTAGGTGTAGATGGATTAATTTTACCTGACTTGCCCGAATTTGAATTTGAAACCATGTATGGCGCTATCATCAAAAAATATGGGCTCGATTTTATTTTTTTAATAACGCCGGAAACATCTGAAGCCAGAATTAGAAAAATTGATACTTTAAGTTCAGGTTTTTTATATGCCGTAAGCTCATCTGCCACTACAGGTAATGATAAAAATTTTGCTGAAGTAGAACAATATTTGCAACGTTTGCAACAAATGAAATTAAACAATCCAATTATGGTTGGGTTCGGAATAAAAGATCGTGCAACGTTCAGCGCAGCCTGTAAATACAGTAATGGTGCCATTATTGGCAGTGCCTATATCAGGGCTTTGGCAGGTGCAACAGATGTTGAAGCCATTACGCAAAACTTTTTGAAAAGTATTATTGGTTAATTTTCATATCATCATTAGTTTACAGCTATCACAAATTTTATTCATGAAAGTGGTCATTATTGAATACAATGCCGGCAACATACAAAGTGTACGCTATGCCATGGAAAGAATTGGAGTTGAAACCATGCTTTCTAATGACCATGCAACCATTCAAAGTGCAGATAAAATTATTTTTCCGGGAGTGGGAGAGGCCGGCAGTGCCATGAAAAGTTTAGAACAAAATAATTTGCATCTGTTGATTCCAACATTAAAACAACCTTTATTAGGCATTTGTGTGGGTATGCAATTATTGTGTAAATATTCTGAAGAAAATGATACTGCTTGTTTGGGGGTTTTTGATATGCCTGTGAATAAATTTGAAAGCACAGGAGTATTAAAAATTCCTCAAATGGGATGGAATACCATCTATGATTTATCATCGCCGCTTATGCAGGATGTACCTGAAGAGAGTTACTGTTATTTTGTGCACAGTTACTATGTGCCACACAATCAGTATGCCATTGCCGCCACTAATTATATTCAGCCTTATGCCTCTGCCATTCATAAAAATAATTTTTATGGGGTACAGTTTCATGCAGAAAAAAGTGCACAGGCAGGAGAAAAAATTTTAAAAAATTTCATTGCATTATAATCATTATTCTATGCAAATTATTCCGGCCATTGATATTATAGATGGAAAATGTGTACGCCTTACAGAAGGCGATTATCAGCAAAAAAAAATTTATAATGAAAATCCTTTAGAAGTTGCTAAAATGTTTGAGGATGCAGGTATTCAGCGGCTGCACTTAGTTGATTTAGATGGTGCTAAAAACAGCGGGGTGATGAATTGGAAAGTATTGGAGGCTATTGCAGTAAACACCCGTTTGGCAATTGATTTTGGCGGTGGTATTAAAACCGGTGAAGATGTGCAATTGGTGTTGAATGCCGGTGCAACTTATGTTACGGTTGGCAGCATTGCCGTTAAAAATCAGGCGCTGTTTACAGAATGGCTTAAGCAGTTTGGGGTAAACAAATTTTTATTAGGCGCTGATGTAAAAAATGGCTGTATTGCTATTCATGGATGGTTGGAAACTACTAACGTGCAGGTAAAAGATTTTATGGCCATTTATCTGGCTTTAGGTGTACAACAAATTTTTTGTACTGATGTAAGTAAAGATGGCCGGATGGAAGGACCTTCCATTGAATTATACCAACACTTAATCAGTAACTTGCCCAATCTGCAATTAATTGCCAGTGGGGGTGTGAGCACTTTACAGGATTTAATTCATTTAAAAGCAATAGGTTGTAGCGGGGCTATTATTGGTAAAGCTATTTATGAAAATAAAATATCATTGAACGATTTGGTTCAATTTAATGCAACATTCTAATGGAAACAAAACAAAATACCGTCCCGTTATCCGGTTTAACGAAACGGATTATTCCCTGTTTAGATATTCAAGATGGCCGCACGGTGAAAGGAATTCATTTTGAGCAAATTCGTGATGCCGGCGACCCGGTTGAGTTGGGTGCTTTTTATGCACAGCAGGGTGCAGATGAATTGGTTTTTTTGGATATTACTGCAACGGTAGAAAAACGTAAAACCTTTAAAGAGCTGGCTAACCGTATTGCGCAGCATATTAATATACCTTTTACGGTAGGTGGTGGGGTTAGTTCAGTGGAAGATGCTTCTGTATTATTACACAATGGTGCAGATAAAGTATCGGTAAATACTGCCGCTTTTAAACAACCTGATTTAATTACACAATTAGCCAATGAATTTGGTAGTCAGTTTGTAGTGTTGGCTATTGATACAAAGCAGGAAGCAGATGGTAATTGGTATGTATATTTAAATGGTGGCCGAACTAAAACAGACATGTTGTGTACAGATTGGGCGCAATTGGCTTATAATGCAGGTGCAGGCGAGGTTTTATTAACCTCTATGAATAATGATGGTACCAAAAAAGGTTTTGCTTTAGATATTACCCGGCAGTTGAGTACCAACTTACCCCTTCCGGTGATAGCCAGTGGTGGTGGAGGTACCATGCAACATTTTGAAGCCGTATTTAATCAGGCTTATGCAGATGCCGCATTGGCTGCCAGTATTTTTCATTTCAAAGAAATAGCCATCCCTGATTTGAAAAAATATTTAAAAGACTGTCAAATCCCTATTCGGTTGTAATAACGTTTAATGAATTTGAATAGCAAATAATTTTGGCCAGTATTTTCCGGTAATATAAAATGTTTTATTGGTACTATCGTATGCAATGCCATTCAGTACATCGCGTTTGGCAGTTTCTGCAGGCGGTGCATAGCGCTCTAATAAACCGTTTACATTTAAAATTCCTACCACTTTACCGGTTACAGGATCTATTTTTACCAATTGGTCAAAATCCATAGTATATAAATTTGAATATATATATTTATCTACATATTCCAATTCATTAATGAACACTTCATGCCCGCTATAATCTTTGGGCACGCCGGTAACGGGAACGGTTTTTACAATATTAAAAGTTTCAGGATCACGATAAATCAGTGCATTACAGCCATTATCCATTATCAAATATTTTCCATCATTCGTCATTCCCCAGCCTTCGCCCTGATAAGAAAATTCTTTTAATTTTTTAAATGTGGCAGCATCATATACAAAACATTTTTGTTCTTTATAGGTAAGCTGATAAATTTTGCCATTCAAAAGTGTAATGCCTTCGCCAAAATAGGCAGGTGCTAAAACAATTTTCTGAACATCTTTACCTGTTGATGCATTTAATTTGGCCAACTTACTTCTGCCGGCATAATCGGGGTCGCCGGTACTTTCATATAAAAATCCGTTATAAAACTCCAAGCCCTCAGTAAATGAAGTAGTATCGTGTGGGTATACGTTAATTATCTGATAGGATAATGAGGGAATGGATGGCGGCGTAACGGTTTCTGTATTCTCTTTATCGCTGTTATTTTTACAGGCGGCAAAAAATAGAACGATGCTGAACAAGGCAATGCAGACAATACGTTTAAACGGAATGTTTTTGTGAGAATAATTGTTTGAAAGGTTCATTCGAATGATTTTGAATTGATACAGTATATTAAATGGCTTTATTGGTTTGCAATAGCCTATTGGCCACTTCTTCTGCAATAATTGGGGTTAACGCAACTCCCATACCGTTACAGGCAATTGCCACTAAAATATTGGGTTCTATGTAATGAATATAGGGTAAATGATTATGGGTAAAGCCCATAATACCGCTCCATCTTTGTTCAATAGAATAATGAATAGAAGGATGTACATGTTGCTTCAAAAAATCTTCCAATGCGTTTTGAATGGTGTGGGTAGTGGTTAATTCAGTAGTAGTTTCTTCATCAAACGCTTTGTTTCTGGCACCTCCGAGTAAAATTCGGTTACCTAAATTGCGCCAATAATAAAAACCGGCATCAAAATGAAAAGTACCTTGTAATGGTAAATTTTGTATGGGTGAGGTGAGGATAATTTGCCCTCTTCCGGGTGTTACAGGTATGGTATGTCCGGTTGCAATATTATTTGAAAAGGCATTGGTGCACAATAATACTTTTTCGGCAGTAAATACTATTTTTTGATGGGTATGCACCTGTACGCCAATGTTGTGTTGCAAACATTCGGTTACTTCAATACCACTCAGTATTTGCATACCCATGCTTATGGCTTTAACTTGTAAAGCCTGAACCAGTTTGCCACTATGTAAGCCGGCCTCCATTTTGTTTTGAATCAGCGCATCAAAATTTTGTAAACCTAAAGTGGTAAGTGCAGCATCATTCCTAATGAAGGTGTGTTGCTTACCTGTTATTGACGCCAGTAATTTGTTGAGATAAGCAATACTATCTGCAATTGTTACGGATGGCAATTGCGTTTTAGTAATACATTCAAAACCTTCACATGGGTCATAATCAATCTGATGCTTGGGTAAGTAACGGGTAATTTTTTCTATTCCTTTAAATCGTTTTTCGGTAGTAGTTAACATGGCTTCTTCGCCCAATGTTTGTGCATCATGCAGTAATTCAGTTGGACTGCCAAAGCAGGCAAATCCGGCATTCCGGGTGGAAGCACCTAACGGGGTAGTATTTTTTTCTAATATGGTTACACGCAGTTTTGCATTTCTTTCTTTAACTGCAATGGCACTCCATAAACCCATTAAGCCGCCACCTACAATGATTACATCTTGTGGAGCAAAAAAACTTTCTTTTTCCCAAATTGAAATATTGGCCTGCATTTTTCAAATGTACTAAACATCACAACAAATACTTTCATTTTAAGAAAGCATTTGGAACTTGATATGAAGTTATCGGGTAGCGTTAAACATTAAACCTAAAGTGCATTATATCACCATCTTTAACAATGTATTCCTTTCCTTCAATTCGTAATTTGCCATTATCGCGGCAAGCGGCTTCACTACCATATTTTATAAAATCTTCATAAGCAATTACTTCTGCTTTAATAAAACCTTTTTCAAAGTCGCTATGTATAACACCGGCGGCTTGTGGGGCTTTCCAGCCAACATGAATCGTCCATGCCCTTACTTCCTGCACACCTACGGTAAAGTAGGTTTCTAAGTTTAAAAGTTTATATACACTTTGGATCAGCCTATTTAAAGCCGGTTCTTTCATATGGTATTCTTCCATAAATAACTGGCGGTCATCAGCCGATTCCATTGCGGCAATATCTGCTTCAATGGCATTGTTCATAATAATTATCTGTGCGCCTTCTTCGCCGGCTGCTTTTAGCAAAATATCAGAATGCCGGTTGCCGGTATGCATACTGGCTTCATCTACATTCGCTACATACAAAACCGGCTTGTCGGTTAATAAAAACAAATCATCAATTGCTGTTTTTTCTTCTTTTGAAAGTTGTAAGGAACGTATGCTTTTTCCCTGTTCTAAATGGGCTTTACATTGTAACAGTGTTTTTAATTCGGCCTGTGCTTTTGTTTCCGAACCTACCCGTGCTAATTTTTCTGTTCTCTGAATTTTCTTTTCAATACTTTCTAAATCTTTTAATTGTAGTTCTGTATCAATAATCTCTTTGTCTGAAATGGGGTTAATGGCGCCTTCTTCTCTTAACACGTTTTCATCTTCAAAACAGCGGATTACGTGAATAATGGCATCTACTTCGCGAATATTCCCTAAAAATTTATTGCCCAGGCCTTCACCTTTGCTGGCTCCTTTTACCAATCCGGCAATGTCCACAATTTCTACCTGTGTAGGTACAATTCTATTGGGACTAACCAACGCTGCTAAATGTTGTAAACGTTCATCCGGAACGTCTACTAATCCTACATTCGGCTCAATGGTACAAAACCGGTAATTACTGGCCTGTGCCTTGGCACTATTGGTTACTGCATTAAATAAAGTTGATTTTCCTACATTGGGTAATCCCACAATTCCTGCTTGTAAAGCCATTCTGTTTTGTTTTAGTAAAACTGTAATACAGCCATTGACGGTTGATTACAGTAAAGTGTATAATTTAAGCCGCAAAAGTAAGGTCTTATTCATATTTACAGAATGCTTATTTTCAATCAAAATTTGGCTGGTATATTTTTAGGTACTTATTTCAAAATTTAATTTGATGTTTGTAACCGGTTTTTTTATTTAAACCAACACTGTTATTGTATTGATTATATTAAAATTGTTATAAAATGGCTTTGAATATAGTTTGGATTGCTTTTTTTCTGATTGCATTTGTGATAGCTCTGTATAAATTTATTTTTTTACATGATACTGAGATCTTTAAAACCCTGGCAGATGGTATGTTTGATACGGCCAAAGGCTCTGTGATAGATGTAGCTTTTCCACTGGCGGGCACCATGGTGTTTTTTTTAGGGTTGATGAATATTGCGGAAAGGGCAGGTGCTATTCGTTTTTTGTCGAAAATATTAAACCCATTTATGAAGCGCCTATTTCCTGAAGTACCCGATGGTCATCCTGCTATGGGAGAGATGGTTATGAATTTTTCTGCTAATATGTTGGGCTTAGATAATGCCGCAACGCCATTTGGGCTAAAAGCAATGGAAAGTTTGCAAACATTGAATCCGGTAAAAGAAAAAGCCACGAATGCCCAAATTATGTTTTTGGTTTTACACACCAGCGGATTAACCATTATTCCTTTATCTATTTTAACGTATCGTTTAGCGGCAGGCTCACATGAACCGGCAAGTGTATTTATACCATGTGTATTGGCTACAGTGGTGGCAACAATGGCTTCCATTATTATTGTGGGGTTTTGGCAAAAACTAAAATGGGATATGGTTTTGGTAACTTGGCTGGCTAGCCTTTTAGCCCTAATGAGTGCATTATTGTTTTGGGTAAATGAATTGTCTGCATCCGATAAAGCTATTTTTAGTAAGGTATCGGGCAATTTATTATTAATGCTGATAGTGGTGTTAATTATTATTGGGGGCTTGTGGAAAAAGATAAATGTGTTTGATGCTTTTATTGATGGAGCAAAGCATGGATTTGATGTGGTTTTGAAAATTATTCCCTATTTGGTGGGTATGTTGGTGGCTATACGGGTATTTAGAGATAGTGGCGCTTTAGGTTATGTAGTAGATGTATTAACGCATGGCATTCAGTTATTAGGCATTAATGCTGATTTTACGCCTGCATTACCGGTGGCCATTATGAAGCCCTTTAGTGGCAGCGGTGCAAGGGGGCTAATGTTAGATGTTATGCAAACACATGGCGCCGATTCGTTTGTAGGAAGAATGGCCTCAACTTTTCAGGGTTCAGCAGATACTACTTTTTATATTATTGCCTTGTATTTTGGAAGTGTAGGTATTAAGAAAGTTCGTTATGCTATTTGGGCAGGCATGTTGGCCGATTTTATTGGTGTAATTGCTGCTATTATTATTGGTTATATTTTTTTTAAATAATACTTATTGTACCGTGATTTCTTTGGTGCCCAATATGCTGTATGCTTTATCGCGATATACCAACTCATATTTGCCGGGGTATAAGTACAAGTAGTAAAAACCATTCTCTGCATTTTCATAGGTTTGGTCAGCGGGAATATAAATACCTTCTTCTTTCTCGCTCCATTCGTTTTTGTAAAATGCTTGTACAAAAAAAAGTGTTTTATAGGCAGGTGAAACAGGAAACTCTTTTCTGGTATTATTCAAATTATACCAGGTTGGCCTGCCA
>JAKAKY010000093.1 GCA_021824365.1 Bacteroidota bacterium
ATTATTGCTATTGTACTGATTACACTTACCAAAGGTGTAGCTAAAAAAGATATTGCACCTTCCAAAAAGAACAAAAAATTACTCTTGTTCTATATTTTGGCGCTCATTATTATTCTTGCTTCTATACCCTGGCCCGGCCGTTTTGGTGATGTTCCTTTGTTCAGAGGAGTTTAATTTTAATACTACATAACCACTTTGTAAATATTATAAGAGGCTTCGGCCTCTTTTTTTTATCTTTGAAAGTACATGATGATGCTATGCTGTATTGCCGCAATTTTATTTATTGGATAGATAAACGCAGGTGGAAATATGTTTTCCTGCTAATAACCCTTGAACTATCAGGTAGTGAGAACTGTTGTGGCCTTATTTTGAAGTGAAAGCGCTTTTCTTGATTCTTTTAACCATAAACGATTTTTATGCCTTATTATATTCAAAGAGGAAATATTCCCCCCAAACGCCATACCCAGTTTAAAAAAACGGATGGTTCATTGTATTCAGAACAATTATTTTCAACGGAAGGATTTAGTGACGATTATAGCTTGCTGTATCATTATCATCCCCCTACTCAAATCATACAAACCGATACACCGATTGATGTTACACCTGTTATAGCTGAAGAAAAAATGTTAAAGCATCGTTGTTTTGAAACCTTTCAGGTACAACCTGAATCTGATTTTTTGACAAGTCGAAATCCATTATTAGTCAATCGCGATTGTTCAATTACGGTAGCAGCACCAGAAAAAAGCATGGATAACTACTTTTACAAGAATGCGGATGCAGATGAACTATTGTTTATTCATGAAGGTAATGGCATTCTTCACTCGCAGTATGGAGATTTGTATTTTCGCTATGGAGATTATATTATAATACCAAGAGGCACCATTTACCAAATTAGTTTTCAAAGTAGTAATAATCGGTTGTTCATTGTAGAGTCGTTTAGCCCCATTCGTTTTCCTAAAAAATATGTGAGTAAAAATGGCCAGTTATTAGAACATTCACCTTATACAGAACGTGATTTAAAAGTGCCTGAGTTTAAAGAACCTGTTGATATTACCGGCGATTTTTTAATTCAAACAAAAAAGCAGGGTATATTGTACGGCATTCATTATGCGCACCACCCGTTTGATGTAGTAGGATGGGATGGATACTGCTACCCCTATATTTTAAGTATTCACGATTTTGAACCCATTACCGGCAGGGTACACCAACCCCCTCCCGTTCATTTAACATTTGAAGCCAATAGTTTTGTGGTTTGTAGTTTTGTTCCCCGGCTGTATGATTATCATCCATTGGCCATTCCCGCTCCATACAATCATAGCAATATTGATAGTGATGAGGTGTTGTATTATGTAGATGGTGATTTTATGAGCCGCAAAAACGTTACCAAAGGCATGATTACATTGCATCCTGCGGGTATTCCGCATGGCCCGCATCAGGGAACAGTTGAAAAAAGTATTGGTAAAAAAGAAACACATGAATTGGCTGTAATGGTAGATACATTTCATCCCTTACAACTTACCCAAACTGCATTAAATATAGAGAACAAGGGTTATGTAATGAGCTGGGCAGAATAAAATTTACAGAAAAAGCTGCTCCAAAGTCAGGTTTGCAAAAAAAATACCTTTTCCTGAATCCTGTTTAGCTGATATTTCGCTGCCTGATATCAATAGCCGGCTTTTTGATTAAAAAAAATTTTTAAACCCACTCCAAATGCAGACTTCCATGTAACCCAAGGTATTGGTGGACAAAGCCAGAAAAATGAAGGCCAGAGGCGTTTTGAAAGCGCAGTATATTATGATAGGGGTAAAACAGAAAGGTATGTAACCGAACTTCTAAAGCTCAGTTCTATCTTGTATCTGCAGGCAGAAGGCAAGCAATATGCGGTTGTTACAAACAATTTTACATTACCTGAAACCTGATTGCAACTATATATAAAAATAGTTGGATGATTGAAATATTATTCAAACAAATCAAACAAAAATTCTTATGGAGATACTTTTGTGGGGAGCGTTCAACCGCCCAATAAAATGCAGGTTTATTGTGAATTAACGGCACAATTACAGATGGTGGTAATACGTAAGAAAGCTGCACAAAGAAATTATTTACCAAATGATTAAGGTGATACGACTGCATCTGATGAGTTATGTTGCATTGCCCGAATTTATGAAAGAAAAGTATAAAGCGTGAAGAAAAACGCATAATACATTGATTGCATTTTCTCGATAAAAAAAAGGGGGCACTCCCCACGAATTTGATATATGTAATTTTCTGGCTGCAATTCTTAACAGATAAAGCGTTCAGCTAATTAAACCCCGATTTTTGTCAGATAACAATAGATATAATTTCTCTTTTTTTGTTTGGATATTTTTTTTAAATTTATATTCTAAAAAAAATTGCCAATATGATACCCTTTAACGAGCTTAAAATAGGTGATTATGTAAAATGCACCTTTGAAGGAAAACAATGGGAAGGTGAAGTAACCGACCTTAACCATGATGAAAAACAAGTGTGTGTATTAACCGAAGTACAGGAATTTTGGTATGAGCCGGATGCCTTAGAACCATTGCCATTAAATGATGAACAATTACAAAAACTGCATTTTAAAAAAGAAATGCTACCCGATAATTCAGTTAAATACAGCAAAGGAGCTTTTAGAATGTTAATACCGGCAGAAGGTGATTTTTCAGGTATAGATTTGTGGTACCGGGAAGATAGAAGATACCATCCTAATGTGCATTATATCCATCAATTGCAAAATCATTATGCTGACATGACTAAAATTCATTTAACCACTGCGCCAATGTAATAAATAACCAATATTTTTTCCTTTCATCAAAAATAAAGGCAGTCTTTTTGGACTGCTTTTTTTCTTTGCCTATATTCACAACCTTAACTGCATAATACACCTTTTAATTTAATTATTGAAGTTTATAAAAATGATTGTATGCGAAAATGGATGATGTTATTTGCCTGGATAGTATGTACCGGTAGTTTAATGGCTCAAAGTACCATAACAAGCCCTGATGCTTTTTTAGGATATACTGTTGGAAGCCGGTTTACCCGTCACCACCAAATTGTAGATTATTTTAAATTAATAGCAAAGGAACGGCCCGATTGGGTAACCATTGTACCCTATGGTACTACCAATGAAGGAAGGGAATTGTTAGTTGCCATTATTGCCAACCCTGCCAATCATCAACAGCTGGAAGAAATAAGAAAAAATAATTTACGGTTAACGGGCTTGTTGAAAGATAATGTTGCACCCGTAAGTAACAACGTACCTCCTATTCTGTGGTTAAGTTATAATGTTCATGGAAATGAAGCGGCATCCAGCGAAGCAGCTATGTTAACATTGTATACTTTATTAAAGCCCGATAATAAAGAAGCACAAGAGTGGTTGCAGCATGAAATAATTATTATGGATCCCTGTATTAATCCTGATGGCCGCGACCGATATATTAATTGGTATAATAGTGTTGTGGGTACGCACATGAATGTGGATGTTCAATCACGAGAGCACATGGAACCCTGGCCTGGTGGTAGAACCAATCATTATAACTTTGATTTAAATCGCGACTGGGCATGGCAAACTCAGATAGAAACACAACAACGGTTAAAACTATACCAGCAATGGATGCCACAGGTACATGTTGACTATCATGAACAGGGCTTTAATGAACCTTACTATTTTGCACCGGCTGCAGAACCTTACCATGAAGTAATTACCAAATGGCAAAGAGATTTTCAGGTATTAATAGGTAAAAACAATGCCTCTTATTTTGATAAAAACGGATGGCTATATTTTACCAAAGAACGGTTTGATTTATTTTATCCGTCTTACGGTGATACTTATCCATTATATAATGGAGCCATAGGGATGACTTTTGAACAGGGTGGTATACGGGCTGGCCTTGGTGTAATTAATGATGATGGTGATACGCTAACTCTTCGCGACAGGGTAATGCACCATTTTACAACCGGCATTTCAACCGTTCAAGTATCAGCATCGCAACACCAGCAGTTAATCGATAATTTTAAAAAGTATTATGAAAATAATAACAATGCTGCCAATACAATGTATAAAACCTATGTTGTAAGCAGTAACGATCAAAACAAGATTAATGCTGTAAAACAACTACTCGATAATAATAAAATTGAATATGGAATTTTAGATGGAAATTACAAAGGGTATTACTATGCTACCCATACGATTGAAGATGTAAAACTTCAAAAATACCAGTTAGCGGTAACCATGTATCAGCCTAAAAGTAGTTTAGCCAGGGTTTTATTTGAACCAAAATCAACACTTTTTGATAGTGCCACTTATGATATTACCGCTTGGAGTATTCCTTATTCTTATGGCTTAGATGCTTATGCTATCAATGAAAAAATTGTCTTAAAACAATACCCGGAAACAGTAACTGTTTCAAACATCCCCAATAGCAATTATGGTTACATTATTCCCTATCAATCATTTAATGCAGCAAAATTACTGGCTTATTTAATCAGCAATAAAGTAAAAGTAAGAGTAACCGCAAGGCCAATTACTTACAATAATATTACCTATCCTGACGGTACATTATTGGTTTTAAAAACCAGCAACGATAACGTAAACTGGGTATCATTAGTGCAACAGGCAGCAACTAAATTTAATATTATACCTGTACCCGTTAATACAGGCATGATGCAAAAAGGGCCGGATTTTGGAAGTTCTGACATAAATGTTGTTAATACACCCAAAGTTGCCTTAATTACCGGCGAGCAAAGCTCAGCAACTGATGCGGGTGAAGTGTGGAATTATTTTGATCAGGCACTACAGTATCCTGTTACATTATTAAATGCCATAGATGTATATCGTTTAAATTTAAGTGCTTATAATGTGATCATTATTCCCGATGGTTATTATAGGGTATTTAATGATAAAGCCGTTGCAGAAAAATTTAAAACCTTTGTACAAAGTGGCGGTAAGTTAATTACCCTGCAAAATGCTACTGCAATTGTTGGCACCAATGTATTTGGCCTTAAATTGAAAGCACAAAAATTTGATGATACGATTGCACTTAATAAATTGCCGGTTTATGATCAGCAAGGCAGAGATCGTTTATCTTTCTCTATTCCCGGAAGTATTTATAGTGTGCAGTTAGATAATACCAATCCATTGGCTTATGGTTATGATAAAACCTTTTACACATTAAAACAAAATTTGGATGTATATGATTTTGTAACTGATGGATGGAATGTTGGCACTATTGCCAACAATAATTATGTAGCCGGTTTTGTTGGAAACAATGTAAAAGATAAAATAAAAAATGGCGTGCTATTCGGTACACAATCTGTTGGTAAAGGTGTTTATGTGTTTATGGCTGATGATCCTATTTTTAGAATGTTTTGGGAAAATGGGAAATTGATGCTATCCAATGCCATTTTTATGGTTAACTAAATTGTAGAATTTGTACCCTAAAAATGCCCGAATTTTCGGGCATTTTTATTGAAACTATAGTATCCGTTTTACACGATAATTTTGTATATTGTTGCTAAAAAATGAATTCAATCTGGCCACAATTTATTTATCATCAAATTCTAAAACAAAAAAGCATAATTATTTCAAAAGATGATTCAATCTATAAGAAAGCCAAAGGATTTCGTTTTTTTAAATTGCTTTTCTTTCGGTTAATCAAAGATGTGGTATTGTTGGTGGGAGGTATATTTTCAGCTGCTTTTGGTTTAAAAGGATTTTTATTACCCAATAAATTTATTGATGGCGGTGTAACAGGTATTTCATTATTGCTGGCTGTAATTACGCATTTGCCTATTTATGTTTATATTATCATCATCAATATACCATTTGTTTTAATGGCATTTAAGGTAATTAATCGGGCTTTTGCTATTAAAACCACATTCGCTATTACAGGATTAGCCATGTGTTTGGCTTTCATTCAATTTCCGGTGATTACAAAAGATCATTTATTGGTAGCCATATTCGGTGGATTTTTTTTAGGTGCAGGTATTGGGCTTTCTGTTAGGGGAGGTGCAGTAATTGATGGTACAGAAATTCTAGCTATTTTTTTAAGCAAAAAATTTAGAACCACCATTGGAGACATCATTGTAGTGATTAATGTATTAATATTTTCTGCTGCAGCTTATTTATTATCTATTGAAGCAGCCATGTATTCCCTTATCACTTATTTATCAGCCTCTAAAACACTCGATTTTATTGTAGAAGGTATTGATGAATATATTGGCGTTACCATTATTTCGCCTCACCATGAAACCATTCGGCAAATGATTATTCATAAAATGGGAAGAGGCGTAACGGTGTATAGTGGCAAACGTGGATTTGGGAAAAATGGCGAAACCAAGGAAGTGGATATCATTTATACAGTTGTAACCAGGTTAGAACTGAATAAATTAAATGCAGAAATAGAGCGGATCGATTCAAATGCCTTCGTTGTTATGAGTAGTATAAAAGATACCAAAGGTGGCATGATTAAAAAAAGACGTGTTTAAATGCCTGTGCATCAGTTTTTTTGGTTTAACATGATTTGTTGCATGAAAAAAATAACTGTAATTGTTGAATACATATTAAATTACCCAATTTTGATGCGGAACATGCCCGATTAAAAACTGGAATATGGATAGTAAAAAAGCTTCTTTTAATGAAGGGTTGCGTATATAAAAATTAAAAGTATTCGATATTCTGGATACCCCTGCTGAACAAGATTTTGATGATATTGTTACTATGGCCGCTCAAATATGCAATACACCATTTCCATTAATTTCTTTTATTGATGATCAACAATAATTTATAAAAGCAGCATTTGGTTTAAACCTAAAATCGGTTTCCCTTAACCACAACAATTTTTGTTATAACACACTGTTAAACGATGATATATTAGAAATTAAAGATGCTACTAAACAAAAAAAATTTCATAATAACCCATTTGTAATGAATGCTCCATTCATTAAATATTATGCAGGTATTTCATTATTTTACCAGATGATTTTAAAATTGGAACACTATGCGTAATGGATAAAAGCACTAAAACATTAACACAACATCAATTCAATGCGCTAACAACTTTAAGCAATCAAATTGTGCATTTATTACAGTTGCGCCTGCAAATGAAACAGGCCTTAGAAATATTGTCAACCGATTGTTATTATATAATGGTAAAATGTTAGTTGAACCTTTCCCTGGTAATGGTTGTACTCTGGAGGTGGGTATTTTTATTGGGCGCGAATTTAAACAGATTGCCAATTACTAAAATGCTTTTAAAAGCGTAACATACACGGGGTAATGATCGCTATAACCATTTCTAAATTGCAATCCATCCCAGGAACGCATAGGATATCCTTTATATTTTCCCATATTCTCTGTTAAAAAGGTAGCGTTATAAATTCCATTTCTATAATAAAAAAAACCTTGTTGTTTTTTATTTATCCAATTCTGCGATAAAATAATTTGGTCAAATAGTACCCATGCATCCTGAAAAGCCAATGTGCCAATACCCTTTTTGTAAAGAGCGTGAAATGGATTGTACAAATTCATGCCTGTTGCTTTTTCATTTGCCTCTAATATCTCATAAATACTTTTGTTAGTTGGATTATCGTTAAAATCGCCCATTACAAGTATTTTTCTTTTCCAGTCAATTTGTAGAATGCTGTCAATATGTTGTTTTAATAGTTTGGCTGCATACAATCTTGCATGCTCACTTGTTTGGCTTCCACCATATCTGGATGGCCAATGGTTAATATACACATCTATCAATTCCCCATCTAACCATCCTTCCACCCATAAAATATCTCTGGTATACCTGCTTGTTTTGTTTTTTTCAGGTAATACTACCTGAATTGCTTTGCTTTGTATTAAGCTAAAATAAGCAGGCTGATATAGTAGTCCCACATCAATACCTCTGTTATCTCTGCTGTCATAATGTACAAATGAATAATTGGCGCTTCTTAATTTGGGATGGTTTGTAATGTCATTTAATACAGCAGCATTTTCAATTTCAGCAAGTCCAATCAATGCAGGTAAAATGCTGTTGCTTTCCTGAGCCTGGGTGGTTATTCCTGCAAGCGCAGATGCAATATTATTTAATTTTGCAACATATACTTCACTTGAATATTTTCTTGCCCCATTTGGTGTAAATTCCTCATCCTTATATAAAAGGCTTGGTAATGTGTCATAAAAATTTTCTGTGTTGTAAAATACAACAGTAGCTGTTTTATAAATACTTTTTTGCTGACTATTGGCATATAGCCCTATTACCAGTAATATCAAGATTATTGGTTTCATCCCCGGTGATTTTATGTTTTAAAATAAAAATATTAAAAAATTATTAAAATAAATAAAAAATATTAAATTTATTTTTCAGTTCGAAGTGGATTGGTGGAAGAGAATGGATGTTGGCTTGTGCATTAGGTAAGTGGGTAAAGCTACTTTTTCTAAAATAAAATATCTATATGCATTATGTTTTACTTTTTTTCTTTTTGGCTGGTTGGGTAATGCCAATGGCCCAACCTGTAACAGACACTTTTAAAAAATCAGAAGATGTCTTTTTACAGCAATTGAGCCAACAGGCTGCCGATGAAATGGCATTAGTAGCGGTAGAGGACGCCACATTAGATGGAGAAAGCAATCACCCATTTGCATCATTGCTTTCTGCCGGAAGAGACCCATTTTATAATGCTGTGGCTTTCAATTGGAATATAGCTCGTTTTAAATTACGCGGCTATGCCAAATCTTTATTCACCACATATTTAAATGGTGTTCCTATTGAAAATTTGGCCAACGGTAATACATTGGTGAACTTATGGATGGGTTTGACAGATGTATTCAAATCACGTGAAGTGGTAATAGGTTTACAACCTAACTTGTTTTCTTTTGGTAATCTTGGAAATGCAATCAATATTCAGATTGCTCCCATTCATCAGGCAAAACAAAATATAATTACCTATAGCATAGCCAATAAAAATTACTCGCATCGACGCAGTTTTACGCATTACAGTGGCAGGTTAAAAAAAGGATGGTCATTTATTTATAGTGCTGCATGGCAAGGCGCAAAAGAATCGTATGTGCCTGGCACATATATGGATAATGTATCTGTTTTTTTTACTGTCAATAAACTAATTGCATCGAAACATTTATTGACACTTAGTTTTTTAGCATCTTCTGCAGTAAATGGTTTAGCGGCTGCTGCAACAAAAGAGGCGATACAATTAGCCAATAATCATTATTATAATCCTAACTGGGGATTTCAGCAAAACCGGACGCGTAATGCGGCTGTATATCGAAATACACAACCACTGCTTCTGTCCAATTATCAATGGCGTATTGATCAGCAAAGTACATTGAATGTAGGTGCACTTTTCAGCATAGGCTTACAGAAAAATAGTGGATTAGACCGGTTCAATGTTCCTGATCCAAGGCCGGATTATTATCGCTATCTGCCTTCGTTTCAAATAGACCCTGATTTACAAATGCAGGTGAAAAATAGAATTGAAAACAATCCGAATCTCTTGCAATTGAATTGGAAAATTTTTTATGATGTAAACCAAAATAGTAAAGAAACGATTTATAATGCTAATGGAATAAATGGTAATACTCATACCGGATACAGGAGCCGCTACATTGTTCGAGATAATAATGTAATGAATACATTTTGGGCATTTACGCCGGTATATCAAAAAAATTTTTCAGGTAACTGGCAATTCAATGCAGGAGCTAACATTCAATACCAACAGAGCCGTTATTTTCAAACAGTGAACGATTTATTAGGTGGTGATTTTTGGGTGAATTGGAATCAATTTGCAGATCAAAACTCACCAACAAACCCTAATGCCATACAATATAATGTTTTGCAACCTAACCGATTAGTAAAGAAAGGCGAAAAATATGGTTATGATTTTCAAATGAATATATGGAAGGCATCTCGTTTTTTTCAAATTGTAAAGCAATTTAAACGATTCGATTTTTTTGCTGCCGAATCATTGAGCTATTTGTCTTTTCAGCGAATCGGCTTTGTAAAAAATGGTTTGTTTCCACAAAATTCTTATGGCGCTTCGCCCACTATCCAATTTATTAACTACGCATTCAAATCGGGCTTAACCTACAAATTAAATGGCAAAAATTATGTCAGTGTTAATGTGGCCTGGCTTTCAAAGCCACCTTATTATTCAGATGTATTCTTATCGCCAAGAACCAGAACTGCTACACAGAAAAATATCACTTCCACTAAATATGAGGCAGTTGAATGTAACTACCATTTAAATACTGAACGAATTAAATTAAGAATTACCGGCTATCTGACTAATATAAAAGATGGCTTAAAAATTTATTCATTTTATGATGATGATGTTAAGGGTTTTGTGAACAATGCTTTAAGTAATATAAATGAAACACATGTAGGAGTGGAGTTTGGCACTGAATGGCGCTGGAGCGATCAATTACAATTTTCAGGTGCATATGCTTTGTCTAACCATCATTATACCAATCGGCCACAATCCATTACCACGTTCGATAATTCTTCTGAAGTAATTCAAAAAGAAATTGTTTATATTCAAAATTTTAAAGTGCCCGGTTCGCCACAACAAGCTTTGAATATGGCGGCAACCTATCGCCCTTCCCGTAAAGGTTTTATCACCATTTCCGGTAATTATATGGCCGATAATTGGCTCAATTTTAATCCTGTTAGAAGAACGGAAAGAGCAGTGCAGGGCTTAGATATGAAAAGCGCATTATTTCATGCCATTGTTGCACCCGAAAAATTACCTAACTCCTTTACGATGAATTTGTTTGCAGGTTATCAGTTTGCATTGCCTGCATTAATTTCAAAAATAAAACCCAATTACTTATGGGTTAGTTTGGGTATTACCAACTTGCTCAACAACAAAATAATGATTGCGGGTGGATATGAGCAAATGCGTTTTGACTTTACCACACAAAACCCTGAAAAATTCCCTGCCAGGTATTATTATGCTTTTGGCATTCAATATTTTCTGAGTACCAGTTATAAATTTTAAAATTTATTGTATGATGAAAAAAATTATCACATTTTTTTATTTTTCAGTATGTATTTATTTGATAAATGGTTGCACAAAACCATTTGATGTACCTCCGGCCAATGATACACTAACCATTAACGCAAATAG
>JAKAKY010000094.1 GCA_021824365.1 Bacteroidota bacterium
CATTACTTACAATTACATTAGTCCGTTTCATGAGTTTTTAGGTGGCGCTATATCACCCGGCATGAATATGCGTTTTAAAGCCATGCATGAACAAACTGCAAAATTACCCCTGGTACAGGCCGATAGTAATTTTCCGCTAATTGGGTATGATACACGTACCAATTTATTAAGTGGCGTATTAATGGGTATGGCGAAAGAAATGGATGGCATAATTGATGCCTACAATGAAAAATTTGTTAACTTACAAGTAAGCATTACCGGCGGCGATATGAATTTTTTCAAAAACTATTTAAAAAACCCGGTACATACCGATGAAGATTTGTTGTTTAAAGGTTTATTATATGTCAATCGTTTAAATAATCCTTAGATATGGGCATCAAATTGTAATTTTGTCCATTATTTATGCAGGAGGCACACTATGTATCACTTTAAAAGATGGTTGATTGTTCTGGGTATTGGTTGCATGGCCATTTCCTGCGAAAATGACATTCACGAAGTAGAACAATTAGGAAAGAAAAAATTAGGGGTAGAAGTAGGTACCGGCATCGTCAGTCAGTTTAGCCAGGCAGGCCGCATAAAAGCAGTTTTAAAAGCGCCCTACATGTTGCGCTACCAATATGATACAGTGAAGATCGAATTCCCCAAAACAATGCATGTTGACTTTTACGATAGTACGGCAAAAATTGACAGCCGTTTGTTTGCACGATTTGGTTCTTATTTAGAAAATGAAAATAAAGTATTATTACGCGATAGTGTGATAGTGTTTAACATAAAAGGTGATACGCTGTTTACCAATGAACTGTATTGGGATCAGTTAAAAGGCTCTTATTACACTGATAAACCGGTTATTATTAGCCAAACCAATCCTATTCGCCAAAAGTTGTATGGCACGGGATTTTCTTCCAATCAGGATCTTACCAACATTAAAGTTTACAAAGTGGGTTACGGCAATGCAGGGCAAAGCAGTTTCTTAAATGTGCCGGATAGTTCTTTATAAGTAATTGAATTTAATCATCCTAAAAATAGTATTGTATGGAATACAGAAAAATGGGCCGTACCGGTTTACAATTAAGCTTATTAAGTTTTGGTAGTTGGGTTACTTTTCACAAACAAATTAATGATGGCATAGCCGATGAGCTAATGGGTGTAGCTTATGACAATGGCATTAATTTTTTTGACAATGCAGAAGCCTATGCTTTAGGCGAAAGTGAAAAAATGATGGGACGTGTATTAAAAAACAAAGGATGGGATCGCAGCTCTTATACCCTTTCTTCGAAAGCATTTTTTGGATGGCGCGGCAAAAACAACAAACCCAACCAAACCGGCTTAAGCCGTAAACATTTAACCGAAGCCTGCCACGAGGCATTGCTTCGTTTACAAACAGATTATCTGGATTTATATTTCTGCCATCGTCCGGATAAAACCACGCCCATTGAAGAAGTGGTATTAACCATGAACACACTCATCAACCGGGGTAAAATTTTATATTGGGGCACCAGCGAATGGAGTGGCGTAGAAATAATGGAAGCGCATAGAATAGCACGTGATTACCGCCTCATTGGCCCATCGATGGAACAACCCCAGTACAACTTATTTGAAAGAACCAAATTAGAAAACGAATACTTAGAAATATTTAAAAATGTAGGTTTAGGAACCACCATTTGGAGCCCGTTGGCAGCAGGTTTATTAACCGGCAAATACAACAATGGCATACCGGAAGGCAGCCGTTTAAGCATTGAAGGTTTTGAATGGTTAAAAGACCGGTTAATGGTGTCAGAAAAATTAGAACGTGTAAAACAGCTCACCGCATTTGCGCATGAATTGGGTGTTTCAGTAGCGGCGCTTAGTATTGCATGGGCCATAAAAAACCCACATGTTACCACTGCAATTTTAGGTGCCACCAAAACAGAGCAACTAACCGATAATTTAAAAGCATTGGATGTATTGCCTTTATTAACCACAGAAGTAATGACAAAAATTGATGATATTATGCAAACCAAACCTGTTCTTCCTGAATTTTAAGCAAAAGGTGTATAATAGACGAGGCTGCTTCATTAGTGAAACAGCCTCTTTTATTATATGGGTAATTGCCCTACAGCAATTTTCCCTATCAGAAAATATTTAACTCATTTTAGCATCTTCTGCCATTCGGTAAAAGGAGTTTTTACTGGCTTCCACCAATTTTAAAATTCTTTCTCTTACATCATCGCGCATGCCGCTGGTTTCATTTTCCAATACGGCTTTTAATTCATCTAATTCACTGTTTGCCTGTCCACGTAAATTGCGCAGTTTACGTTTCAAATCATCAGCAGTATCTGCAATTTTTTTGCGGGTTTCACTACCCTTGGCAGGTGCGGTTAATAAACCAATGGCCACACCGGCTGCTAAACCGGATAAAACGCCAATTAATAGTTTTTGTGTACTCATAATGGTATATTTTAGTGTGAAAGAATAATGTTGATTTTCGATACAAGGTAACAACAGATTGTTTTAAAGGAAAGTTAAGGCACTATTCAGGTGTAGATTTTAACACAAACAGCAGTGCAGTTTTAACATACGCTAATACCGAATAATAATGATTGGCGATGCTGTAAAAAAAGTTTAGCTAATATTTGATACAAACGTTCTGAATTGCGCTTATTTTTGAATGTATGCAAACCATTACTACAAAAAATAAGGAACAAACTGCAATAACTTCCCCCGTTGTTTGGAAGTATGCCCTTCAATTTTTGGGTTGGTTCATGTTGTTTTATTGGGGAACAAAAATAATTTGGGGATTAACAACCCCCTACCACTATTACTTACCCTGGTTAGATCATTACTTTAATTACATTATACTCAACAGAACCATTGTATTAGAAAGCAGCAGGAAAATTTTAGAAGCAGCCGGATATTATATGTATAGCCCGCAGCCTGATGTGTTAACGATTAGCGGCGAATATGGTATTATTTTAAATTACTCTTGTTTGGGTTTTGCTGTCATTAGCTTTTGGCTGGCTTTTGTTATTACCCATCATGGCCGTTGGTGGTTTAAACTTATATGGATGATTATTGGTTTGGCTATTATAATTGCCTGCAATATTGCCCGTGTGTGTTTGGTGCTATTATCGGGTTTAGAACATTGGAATTTACCTTTTGGATTAGACCACCATACCTGGTTTAATATTGTAACTTATATTGCCATTTTACTATTAGCCATTGTTTACAATGCAATTGTTACCAAAAATACTGACAATAGCATTATCTAATTACATAAAAAAACAGCAAACAAACTACACATATAACCATAAAAAAGCGGTGAACCGAAAATCAGTTTACCGCTTTTATCAATAAGCTATTTGTATTATGCAAATTTAAATGCCTTCATATAAGCTGCATCGGCTTTTGCACTCAACAAAGGTGTAGTACCTGTAAATGCTTCTTGTTCAACAATATAATATTTCATACCATTGTCTTTGGCTGTTTTTAAGATTTCGGGATAATTAATGGTACCCTTACCCAGTATGCAGGATTCGTGGCCACCATTGGCAGTTTTGGCTAAATCTTTTACATGGCATAAACGGAAACGATGGCTGTATTTTTTTAGCCATTCCTGCGGGTTTTCGCCGGCAGCCACTACCCAGTAAATATCCATTTCAAAATCAACCAAATTCGGATCGGTAGCATCCATCATTACCACCTGAGGTACTTTCCCGTCAACCGGTTTAAAAGAATAATCGTGGTTATGGTAGGCAAATCTTATTCCGTTCTTCTTACAAATTTCTCCGCATTGATTAAATTGTTCTGCTATTTTTTTAAAGCTGTCAATATCTTTTTGCGGGCCTTTGTAGGGGCAAATTAAATAGTCCATACCAATTTCTGCCGCTTCTGCTGCCTTTTGTTCAAAGTTGGTATTGATGTCGCAATGCGATGAGATGATTTTTGTGCCTATACCATCACAATACTTTTTAAATTCTTTATTGGTCATTCCCCAAAAAATACCCATCTTCCCTTCAAAACTTTCTAATTGCTTATAACCATAAGAAGCTACTGCTTTTAGCGTTTGTTTGGGATCCTTCACCAAATCTTCTTTCACCGTCCATAATTGCAAACCAAATTTTGAAAGATTGCCTTCGGTATGATTAGCAACATCGGTTAATATATTAGTGGCCATTTTTTTTACCGGGGCTGCGAATGCCAGTGCAGAAAGACCCCCCATTTTTAAAAAATTTCGACGATTGGTTGACATATTATTTATTTTAAAGGGTAATTGATGTTATGAAAACGTATGCAGTCCTAATAAAACTATTTTTCATCCTACTAGGTAGCCCAGGCTTTATCGCCTTTTTTGTAAGGCATGCAACCATCATAATGTCCGGGTACTGCTACATAGCGCAAAGCCTCGGTAGCACCTGGTTTTGAAGTAAAGTACCCGAATAAGGTAAGTTGCTTTATCATAGTAAAATAATGGTTGGGTGACATAGCAATGGTTTTGTTCCGCTCTTTGGCAGCTTCTTCCCTTAACTTAGCTTCCTTCTCATTTTTTTCTTTTTGAAAAGCTTTTGCTTCCGCATCAATTTTTTCTAACAATGCTTTGCGTTGTTGTGGAGTTGCCTGCATGAAGCCTATACCGTTTTCTTTCTTACAGGCTTCATTCAATTGGTTAATACCATCTATAAAAGCTTTCTGATCGGGCTCGGTATAACAGTCTGTTACCATCACTTTCATAAAATTACCAATACCGGCTGCTTTTGCACCGGGTGAAGAAGTAGTGGGTATAATGGTTTCGCCTACTTCATCTAAAAAGGCAATATCATCCGGTTTAAAAGCCACCACACCTGATTTTTCGTTTTTGCAGCCGCTGAGTAAAAACTCGCCGCCAATCATTGCACCGCCGGTAGCCAGTGCAACCATTTTTAAAAGTTCTCTTCTATCCATAGTTTGTATTTTATACTTGTAATTAAATATTGTTTTTTTTCAATTGTTCAACTGCATAATTAGCGGCTCGTGCCGTTATAGCCATGTAAGTTAATGAAGGATTTTGAGTACTGGTACTCACCATACAGGCACCATCGGTAACAAATACATTTTTGCAATGGTGCATTTGATTCCATTTATTCAACAAGGCTGTTTTAGGATCTTTACCCATTCTTACACCGCCCATTTCATGAATATCTAAACCTGGCGCCTGTTTACTGTCGTGTGTTTGAATGTTGGTGCACCCTGCTGCAGCCAGCATTTCACTACCTTGTGTTAAAAAATCCTGCAATAATTTTTCATCATTTTCATCATAGTCAACTGATGTGATTAATTGTGGTATGCCCCACTCATCTTTTTCAGTAGTACTTAAACGTACATGGTTGGTTTCCTTAGGAATGGTTTCGCCCTGCATCATCATACTTACATACCAGTTGCCGGCTTCAGTGATGGCATCTTTATAAGCAGCACCAATGCCCTCTGCTGAAGCTCTCGATCTTCCGGCACTGTAGTGCACCATATAGCCTCTTAAAAAATCTGTTTCTTGTTTGTAAACATTTCTAAAATTTGGCATCATGGCCTGTGTTGGCCTGCGGCCATAATAATATTTATCCTGCGGACCATCAAATGCAGCAGTAACATGCCCTCTGTAATTATGAAACGTAATAAATTTACCCAGCAGGCCACTATCGTTAGCCAGGCCATTCGGGAAACGGTTGGATATTGAATTTAACAATATCAAATTAGTATTGATGGTAGATGCGTTTACGAAAATGATTGCAGCATAATATTCTGTTGCCTGTTTAGTATCTGCATGTAATACCCTAACGCCGGTGGCTTTCTGTAGTTTCTCATCATAAATAATAGAGTGTACCACACTTTCAGGTATTAAAGTAAGATTGCCTGTTTTTTGCGCCCAGGGTATGGTACTGGCATTTGAACTAAAATAACCGCCAAATGGGCAACCGCGTTCGCACAAGCTACGGGCCTGGCATTGCGTACGCCCCTGTTCTATATGAATGGGATTGGGTTTGGTTAAATGGGCACACCTACCCTGTACTACATAACGGTTTTTGTATTGCTGCATAATGCGCTGCTGAATGGTTTTCTCCGCACAATTCAAATCCCAGGGAGGCAAAAATTCTCCATCAGGCAATGTTTCCAATCCGTCTTTATTACCACTAATACCGGCAAATTTTTCAACATGCGAATACCAGGGGGCAATTTCATTATAAGTAAAAGGCCATGGTACGGCAAAGCCATCGCGTTCAGGCCCTTCAAAATCAAACCTACTCCAACGCTGGGTTTGCCTGGCCCACAATAAACTTTTACCACCTACCTGATAACCTCTAATCCAGTCAAATGGTTTTTCCTGAACGTAAGGATGCTCTGTATCTTTTACAAAAAAATGTTGCGAAGCTTCACCAAAAGCATAACAGCGGGCTACTACGGGATTTTCAGTGGTAACCTTCAATGGCATGCGACCCCTGTGCGGAAAATCCCAGGGATTTAAAGTTGCGGTGGGATAATCTTTAATATGCACCACTTCTCTTCCCCTTTCTAACAAAAGGGTTTTCAAACCTTTCTCCGTTAATTCTTTGGCAGCCCATCCACCACTAATACCTGAGCCAATTACAATGGCATCGTAGGTATTGTTTTGTTTACCTGTTGTATTCAAATGAATATTTGATGTATCCTGTGGCATATTTTATTTTTTGTTACCGGCTGTTGATACATTGTGCAACACCGGTTGTGTCACTCACTTGTACGTTCTTATCATTATTCAGCAATGTTCGTTCCGATATTTAAATATTACTCTTTTTCAATTCATTTACGGCATAATCAACAGCCCTTGCCGTAAAGGCCATATACGTTAATGATGGGTTAACGCATGCAGAAGAAACCATAAACGAACCATCTGTTACAAATACATTTTTAGCATCCCAAACCTGATTGTATTTATTTAATACGGAAGTTTTAGGATCGCTACCCATTCTTGCAGTACCCATTTCATGAATACCGTGGCCCATGGCATGCCCATTATCCCAGGTAGTTACATTTGCTGCGCCTACAGCTGTTAACATTTGTGCCATTTCTTTCACCATATCTTTTCGCATGGCTTTTTCATTGTCTTTAATTTCAGCATCCATGGCCAAGACAGGCAAACCCCATTTATCTTTTTTATTTTTATCGAGCGTTATTTTGTTTTCATGATAAGGTAAAATTTCACCAAAAGCAGTAGCGCCTATTGTCCATACACCCGGTTGTGTTAAGGCTTCTTTAAAAGCTGCCCCGATATTTAATTCAGCTACTTCGCGGCTCCAGCCTTCGCGGCTGGCGCCACCCTGATAGCCAAAGCCACGCAGGTAATTTCTTTTGTCGTTAAACAAGTTGGCAAAACGGGGAATATAAAATCCGGTGGGCCTTCTGCCACCGTCATAATACATATCTTCAAAGCCCGGCATAACACCAGATGCCCCACAATTGTAATGATGGTCCATAATATTGTGCCCTAACTCACCGCTACTACTGCCCAGGCCATCGGGCCATATATCTGCGGCAGAATTCATTAACACCCATGCAGAGTTTAATGCAGATGCATTGAGAAATACAATTTTGGCATAATAGGTATAGGTTTGATTGGTTTCAGCATCTAACACTTCTACACCGGTGGCTTTTTGGGTATTTTTATCGTACAATATACGGGTAACAATGCTAAAAGGGCGTACCGTTAGTTTACCTGTTGCCATTGCAGCCGGAAGGGTAGACGATTGGGTACTAAAATATCCGCCAAAGGGGCAACCTTCCCAACACCGATTTCTAAACTGGCAATTGGTTCGGCTTTGAATAGGTTTGGTAATATTGGCTACTCTGCCAATGAATAAATGACGTTGATTATTGTATTGATTTTTTAAACGGCTGGCTACTTCTTTTTCTACACAGTTCAGTGGTATGGGGGGCAAATATTGCCCATCGGGTAATTGAGGCAGACCCTCCAACGAACCGCTAATGCCTGCAAATTTTTCAACATAATCGTACCAGGGTGCAATTTCTTTGTAACGAACCGGCCAGTCAATAGCAATACCATCTTTTGCATTGGCTTCAAAATCAAAATCACTCCATCGGTAACTTTGGCGGCCCCATAAAATAGAGCGCCCACCTAACTGATAAGAGCGCCACCAGGTAAAGGGTTTAATTTCAGTATATGGGCAATCTTGTTCATTAGCCCAGTAATCCATCACAGCTTCGCTGGCTGCCCATCCACGGTGTACAACGGGATAGGCTTTCCGTTGAGCTTCAGTAGTTCTTCCCCGATGGGAGAAGTCCCATGGGTTCCATTGTGCCGTTTTATAATCTTTGATGTGTTCAAAATTGCGGCCACGCTCTAATAGGATGGTTTTCAAACCCTTTTCGGTTAACTCTTTGGCAGCCCATCCGCCACTAATGCCTGAGCCAATTACAATAGCATCATAGGTATTCGCCTCTGTTGCTTTTGTTGCAATATTGGGTTGGTTACCGGGCATGTGTTAACGTTTAAAATAGATGAAAACAACAAATTACAAATTCAATACATTAAATATTTCCTTTTTTCAATTCTTCTACTGCATAATTGGCGGCACGTGCAGTAAATGCCATATATGACAAAGAAGGGTTTACACAGGCAGCAGATACCATAAATGCACCATCGGTCACAAACACATTTTTAGCATCCCAAACCTGGTTGTATTTGTTTAATACAGAGGTTTTAGGGTCTTTCCCCATACGGGCAGTACCCATTTCATGAATGCCTCTACCGGGTGTACCATCTCCATCCCAGCCCTGAACATTTTTAACGCCTGCTGCTTCTAACATTTCAACTGCATCGTTCAGCATGTCTTTCCGCATTTTCAATTCATTTTCCTTCAATTCGCAGTCAATCGCTAAAACAGGCAAGCCCCACTTGTCTTTTTTATTTTTATCAAGCGTTACTTTGTTTTCATGATAAGGTAAAATTTCACCAAAGCCACCCATACCCATGGTCCATGTTCCGGGTTCGGTTAATGCTTCTTTAAAAGCGGCACCAATACTTAATTCCGGGATATTGCGGCTCCAGCCTTCACGGCTTCCGCCGCCCTGGTAACCAAAGCCTCTTAAATAATCGCGTTTATCACCAAATAAATTTCTGTAACGGGGTATATAAATGCCATTGGCTCTTCTGCCGTAAATATATTTGTCTTCATAACCTTCTACAATGCCGGAAGCACCTATGCCTAAATGGTGGTCCATTAAATTATGTCCTAATTCACCACTACTACTACCCAGGCCATCCGGCCATATATCAGTGGCAGAGTTCATGAGTATCCATGCACTGTTTAATGTAGAGGCATTCAGGAATACAATTTTAGATTTGTACTCGTAGGTTTGATTATTTTGGGCATCTAATACTTCAACACCGGTGGCTTTTTTGGTGTCTTTATCATACAAAATTTTGGTAACAATACTCCAGGGCCTTAACGTTAGGTTACCGGTTTTTTGTGCTGCGGGTAAAGTAGCCGATTGTGTGCTGAAATAGGCACCGAATGGGCAGCCCAGCCAGCATTTGTTTCGGTATTGGCAATTGGTACGGCCTTCATGTGGTACAGTAATATTGGCGGTTCTACCAATAATCATGCTACGGGCACCTTTATAATGGTCTTTTAATCTGGCAGCTACATCTTTTTCTACACAAGTCATTTCCATAGGAGGCATAAACTGACCATCGGGCAGTTGTGCCAATCCATCTCTATTACCACTAATACCGGCAAATTTTTCAACATAATCATACCAGGGTGCAATCTCTTTGTAACGTACCGGCCAATCAATAGCAATACCATCTTTTGCGTTGGCTTCATAATCAAAATCGCTCCAGCGGTAGCTTTGGCGGCCCCACAATAAAGAGCGTCCACCTACGTGATAGCCTCTGAACCAGTCAAAGCGTTTTACTTCTGTATAGGGCGATTCCTGTTCGTTTACCCACCAGTCTACATTAAATTCATTCAACACATAATCGCGTTTTAAAACAGGGTGGTCTTTAATCATTTGTTGTGTAGGTCTTCCACGATGCGGAAACTCCCATGGGTCTTTATTTGCATTTACATAATCTTTAATGTGTTCAATGTTTTGGCCGCGTTCCAACATCAACACTTTTAAACCTTTTTCGGTTAATTCTTTAGCAGCCCATCCGCCACTAATACCCGAACCAATTACAATCGCATCAAAATAGTTTTCTGCCATAACAAAATGTATAAATTATAATGTGAAAAATGAATGTTGTTTCAAATATTACTGCTCACGAAATCTATTTCATTTTTATTTGTTGCATGCACCACGCACCATTTTTACCAATCATTTATCAAAGGATTACACATCGCAAATAATAATAGCTTTTTTCAGTGATTCAATTTTATCATTTCCGGTTGGTATAAATTCCTGCGCTACAAAATCGTTAAAGCCCGTTGCCACAATTGCCTTCATAATAGCGGGATAATACAATTCCTGTGTTTCATTAATTTCATGCCTGCCGGGAACACCGCCGGTATGGTAGTGTGCAATGTAAGGATGATACTCCTGAATGGTTCTGATTACATCACCTTCATCTATTTGCATATGATAGATATCGTACAGCAATTTAAAATTGGGAGAACCTAAACGTTTACACAACTCTACGCCCCATTTGGTATGATCGCACATATAATCTTTATGATCTATTTTACTATTCAGTAACTCCATTACAATGGTTACATTGTTTTTCTCGGCATCACCCATAATTTGCTTCAAGCCTTGTATACAATTATTCCAGCCGGTTTCATCATCCATTCCTCTTCTGCTTCCGCTAAAACAAATTAAATTTTTGTAACCTGCTTTTGCCACTAATGCAATGTGCTCTTTATAACGCGGAATTAAAGCTGCATGAAATTTGGTATCAGCCCAACCATCTGTTAAGTTTAATTCAGCGCCATTGCACATGGAAGAAGTAAGACCATATTTTTTTAGTACCGGCCAATCGGAA
>JAKAKY010000095.1 GCA_021824365.1 Bacteroidota bacterium
GTTGTAATGAAATTAAAAAAGCGGTATACGGCCTGCGTGATATGAAAGATTTACGTAAAATGACAGAGGCCTTAGTTAAAGTTAATTCTATTGAAAACCAGGCCGATGATGTTTTTGACATGAGTATTGAAATGCTTTTTCAAAAAGAAAATGATGCCAAAGAAGTGATAAAAAAAAGGGAAATTTATCAGGTATTAGAAATTGCTACCGATAAATGCGAAGATGCGGCCAATGTAATTGAATCTATTATCATCAAATATGCTTAATACGCATGTTCGTTTTAAACTATACTTTTTAAAAGCAATCCGGAGACATGATGATTTTATTGGTTACGCTTGTAATACTTGCGCTGATATTTGATTTTATTAATGGCTTTCATGATGCAGCAAATTCCATTGCCACCATCGTTTCTACCAAAGTTCTCACGCCCTTACAGGCTGTAATTTGGGCAGCATCTTTTAACTTTATTGCTTACTTTGTTTTCAAAGAACATAAAGTAGCCGGTACTATTGCCAACATTATTGCCGAAAACATCATTAATTTTCATGTACTCCTGGCTGCCACCGTTGCAGCAATTATATGGAATTTAATTACCTGGTATTATGGTATCCCCTCCAGTTCATCGCACACTTTAATAGGTGGTTTGGCTGGTGCCGCTATTGCAGCAGGTGGGGGTTTTGCAGGTGTAAATAGCAGCCCCATTATTACTGCTTTAATCTTCATGGTACTCTCTCCTATTTTAGGTTTAATATTTGGTTTTATTATTACCATTATTACGGTAAATGTGGCCAAAAATGCCCGTCCCTCTAAAGCAGAAGGTTGGTTTAAGCGTTTGCAGCTGGTATCGTCCGGTGCATTGAGTTTAGCGCATGGTGGTGGCGACTCCCAAAAAACAATGGGCCTTATTTTAGCCGGCTTATGGTTTTTTGAAAAATCATCCAATCCCAACATTGGTTCTATCCACAGTTTTACTATGCCTGAATGGCTTCCTTTTGCGTGTTATACTGCCATTGCATTAGGCACTTTATTTGGTGGTTGGCGTATTGTTAAAACAATGGGTACTAAAATTACAAAGGTTACCCCGTTAGAAGGTTTTTGTGCGGAAGGTGGTGGTGCTTTAACCATATTCCTAACTACATTTTTTGGTATTCCCGTAAGTACCACCCATACCATAACGGGTGCTATTATTGGCGTTGGTGCCACTAAGCGTTTAAGTGCCGTACGTTGGGGAGTAACCATTAATTTGGTGTGGGCGTGGATATTAACCATCCCTGTTTCAGCAGGTATGGCTGCATTATTTTACTATGGTGCTAATTTCTTATTCTAACGTTTCCACACTTTTTTATTCAGCAATTATTATATATTTATACCGGCAGGTTTAAACCATTAAACCTGCTTATTTTTCAATCGAGATAATTGGAGAGAATAAGGCAGCAACTTTGTATACCTCTGCAACACAAAATAGAATGAATTATATGAAAAAAATATTAGTTACCGGTGGATGCGGGTATATTGGCTCGCATACAATTGTTGATTTAATTGAAAACGGATATGAAGTAATTTCTATTGATAACAATTCAAGATCTGGTATTAGTGCATTAAAGGGCATTGAATTAATTACCGGAAAAAAAATAAAAAATTATACGGTTGATTTAAAAAATTTTGATGAAACACAGGCTGTATTTCAAGAGCATCCCGACATAACAGGTATTATTCATTTTGCCGCCTATAAAGCTGTAGGAGAATCAGTTGAACAACCTTTATCATATTATGAAAATAATTTATTTTCATTGATTAATTTGCTGAAATGTGTAAAGGAATTTTCTATTCCTTACTTTGTTTTCTCTTCTTCCTGCACCGTTTATGGCAATCCGGATAGTATACCGGTTACAGAATTATTTCCCATTAAAAAAGCAGAATCGCCTTATGGTGCCACTAAACAAATGGGAGAAGATATAGTAAGAGATTGCAGCAATGCATTTGAAAACGCATCCATCCTGCTACGTTATTTTAATCCGGTAGGCGCCCACCCATCTAACCACTTGGGCGAATTACCCATTGGCAAACCCATGAATCTGGTACCCGCCATCACACAAACTGCCATTGGTAAAATACCCAAACTAATGGTTTATGGCAATGATTATCCTACACCCGATGGGAGTTGCATCAGAGACTTTATTCATGTATGTGATATTGCCCATGCACATACGCTTGCATTAGAATATTTAATCACACAAAAAAATAAAAGCTATTGCGATGCTTTTAATTTGGGAACCGGTAATGGCGTTTCTGTTTTAGAAGCGATATACGCATTTGAAAAAGTAAGTGGGGTATCATTAAATTATGAAATTGGCCCCAGAAGACCCGGCGATGTAGTAGCTATTTATGCCAATAATGAATTAGCTAAAAAAGCCTTAGGCTGGCAAATCAAATACAACATAGAAGACATGATGCGCACAGCATGGGCCTGGGAACAAAAACAAGCCATAGCCCAATAACACCTAAATTCATTTCATACGCATTCAATTGTAGATAAAACCTATAAAAAATCAACCATTTATTGCACCTGAAGAGAATAACTTTATAGCTGTATGGATTACACCAAACAATTCCGCAGTTTTATCAATAGTTATTATGTTGGTGAAGGTATCAGAGTTACCATTGGTATCTTATTACCATCACTCACGGCAGGCTATTTTTATGCATTACCCATTGGCATTAATATTTCTTTAGGTGCGTTAGGTATTGCCATTAGCGATAATCCCGGTCCCATCCTGCATCGCAAAAATGGATTTATTATTGGCAGCATCGTACTGTTTTTAGTATCCATTATCATTGGCTTTACCGGCTCCATTCCCTGGTTGTATGGCCTGCTGTTACCCGTATTGTGCTTTATATTTTCGATGATAGGTGTTTTTGGAACAAGGGCTGCTTCTATTGGTATTGCAGCCTTATTAATCTTAGTATTACAGGCAGACCATCATTACAATAATTGGCAAGATGTAATATTGGTTAGTACCTATATTGCCACTGGTGCTGTTTGGTATAGCTTGTTAAGCCTTGTTTTATACAACCTTCGCCCCTACAAAATTGTGCAACAGGCTTTGGGCGAATATTTAGAAGCCATTAGCAGGTACTTGCGTTTTAAAGCTTCCTTTTTTCAGGATACAACCCATTTAGAAGAAACTTATGCCGAACTCCTGCAATTACAAACGATTGTGCTCGAAAAACAAAACCTTATTGCCGAGTTAATTTTTAAAACCAGAAATTTTGTAAGAGAATCTACACCTGTTAGCCGCATGTTAATGCTGGTTTTTTTAGATGCCACTGATTTATTGGAAATTTCCATGACCTCGCATCAGGACTATAAAGCCCTACATGCCTTCACCCCGGCAAAAAAATTATTAAAATCCTATGCACAAATTATTATTGATTTGGCTAATTATTTAGAAGAAACAGGCATTGCATTAAAAAGCGGTTCTGCCATTCAATCTGCCACCGATTATAGTGCTACCATTCAAAGCCTTAGAAATGATTACAGCCAATTACATAGTGAAAATATTGCCCCTGATTCAATACCCATTTTAATTAGCCTAAAACATATATTAGATAGTATAGAGGCGGTATTTGGAAGAATAAAAACCCTTGAGCTATACACTGTTTACCGAAATAAAATACCCGAAAAAATTTATAAAGAAGCGAATCCGGAAGATTTTATTTCGCATCAACGGATATCGTTTAACGTAATTATTGATCATTTAACCATTCATTCAAATATATTCAGGCACTCACTTAGAATTGCTTTAGCGGCCTTATCTGCATATTTTATTGCGCAATATTTTTTATTAGGTCATAGCTACTGGCTATTATTAACGGTAATTGTAATTTTGAAGCCCGCCTACAATCTTACCAAAAAAAGAAATAAAGAAAGATTAACCGGAACCGTTATTGGTGCAGCAATTGGTGCTATTACGCTTTATTTTATTCAGAATGATACCATTTTACTCATCCTACTTACTGCCAGTATGCTGGTAGCATACAGTTTTATGCGTACCAGATATGTAATCAGCGTAATTGCGATTACATTATATGTATTATTGCTATACCATCTCCTCAACTTCCATAATTATGGCTTACTGATCACTGACAGGTTAATTGATACTGCCATTGGTTCAGCATTAGCCATTGTATTTAGTTTTATTTTACCACCGATTTGGGAAAGTGTGCAATTCAATAATCTTTTAGAAGAAGCATTGGCTGATACTAAAAATTACTTTACCACCCTGAATGAAGTATTTACCGGAAAATTGAACTATCATAAAGCAACCATTCGCCTTTTCAGGAAAAAAAGCTGGGTAGCCATTGCCAATATTTCAGATAGCTTTAACAGAATGCTTTCTGAACCCAAAAATCAACAAAGGCAACTTACACAAATACATCAAATAGTGGTATTATTGCATATTATTAATACACATTTAGCTACATTAAATTATTATGCAGAACAATTATCCAACCGGTACATTACACCAGAGTTAAATGATATTTCAAAACTCATTGAGCAATACTTCAATAATGGTATACACCATTTACAAACAGGCCATTTGGAAGCACCAATAGCACAGTCAAATTCTGAAAACACATCATCTATTGGGCAAAAAATCAATCACTTATTGGAAATAAGAAGACATGAAATTAATACCGGGCAATTGAATAGTGTAACAAGGCCCTATTTATCAACCATAAAATCAATTACCGATCAGTATTATTTTTTATACAATACCAGTTATGATATTGCGAAAATTACCGCACAATTGATTACAAACTCTCAAAAATAAACCCTCCGCATTTTGGAGGGTTTTGGTTTTTTGATACAGGATTAAGAGAGGGGGATTAAAATAGTTTCCATATTAGTATAAAATGCCGGGCACTTATTACTTCAACATATTTTTAATTTCTGAAATTAATTCTGTTTTAGTAATGGGAATTCCCATAATTTTATTATAACCTTTTGCATCTACCATATATACATCACGTAAAATCTTAACTAATTGTCCGTTATTAATTTCAGGCACCAAAACCTGTTTAAAGCCTTTAATTATTTCACCCAAATTTTTAGGAAATGGGCGCACATAACGAAGATGTGCATGACTAACAGCATATCCCTGCTGTTGTAATTCTAACACAGCACTTTTAATGGCACCGAACGTTGAACCCCAGCCAATTACCAATAAATCGCCGGTTTCAGCGCCACTATCTAAATGTTGCAATGGAATATAATCAGCAATTTTATCTACTTTAGCCTGACGTGTTTTTACCATGTGTTGGTGGTTATCGGGGTCGTAACTCACATTGCCGGTAATATCTTGTTTCTCCAGTCCGCCAATTCTGTGTTCTAAACCGGCAGTTCCCGGAATAGCCCATTGACGCACTAATTTTTCATCTCTTAAATAAGGCTCAAATTTTTCATCTGTATTGGCTTTGGCAGGGGCAAATGCCACTTCAATGGGTTTTAAGTCTGCCGCTTTTGGAAAGCGCCAGGGTTCAGCACCATTTGCAATATATCCATCGCTCAACAATATAACCGGCGTCATGTGCTGCACGGCAATACGGCAGGCTTCATAAGCCACATCAAAACAATCGCAGGGTGTTGCAGATGCAATAATGGGCATTGGGCATTCTCCATTCCGGCCATAATAGGCTTGCATTAAATCACTTTGTTCGGTTTTAGTGGGTAATCCTGTAGAAGGGCCACCACGTTGTATATCAACAATTACCAATGGAATTTCTAGCATAACAGCCAACCCCATTGCTTCTGCTTTTAATGCCATTCCGGGTCCTGAAGTTGTAGTAATACCCAATGAACCGCCATAACTGGCTCCTATGCTGGAACTAATGGCTGCAATTTCATCTTCGGCCTGAAAAGTTTTTACACCGAAGCCCTTGTATTTGCTGAGTTCATGCAAAATATCAGATGCAGGTGTAATAGGATATGAGCCTAAAAACAAAGGCAACCCGCTTTTTTGACTGGCGGCAATTAACCCATACGCCAATGCCTGATTTCCCATGATGCTTCTATAAGTACCTGCAGGTAATTTTGCTTTTTCTACTTTGTAACGGGTAGTAAAAGTTTCAGTGGTATCGCCATAATTATATCCTGCCTGCAATACTTTTACATTGCTTTGTAAAATACTTTCCTTCTTGCCAAATTTTTCTTTTAGAAAGGCAATCGTATTATCTAAAGTGCGGTTATACATCCAGTAAATAAAACCGAGCACAAACATATTTTTGGCCCGATCGCGCTCTTTGGTACCTAAATCGGTAAAATCTTTTAATGCCTCCCTGGTTAATTTAGTAACATCAATTTTAATCACTTCATAGCTATCCAAACTACCATCTTCCAGTGGATTCACTCCTTCAGGATAATTAGCTAAACGTAAATTTTTGGCATCAAAACCATCAATATTGGCTATAATTTTACCACCCGGTTTTATACTCTTTAAGTTTACTTTTAATGCAGCAGCATTCATGGCCACCAACACATCGGCAATATCGCCGGGCGTATAAACTTTATTAGAAGAAAAGTGTAACTGATAACCGCTTACGCCGGGAAGGGTTCCTATCGGAGCCCTGATTTCTGCCGGGAAATCGGGAAAAGTTGCTAAATCTATCCCTAACAATGCAGTGTTATTGGTAAACTGCTGTCCTGTTAATTGCATCCCATCGCCGCTATCACCTGCAAATTTAATGACTACATCCTGCAGTAATTGCTCATTTCTGTTCATTTTATAAAAAATTGGTACGAAGTTAAGCATAATACCAGTTCAAATTATGGCCGTTTAAGCGCAATTTAGAAACATTTTAAACATTTATTACACATCCCCGCATTAACTTGCACCACCTGCTGAGCCTAAATAGCCTATATGATGCAATCATTTGTACAAAAATTTATCCTTTCCGGTTGCGCGGCGTTGCTTTGTATATACATCATTGCATGCAATGAAAAGCCCTCTAACGCAAAATTATCTTCCATTGCTACAGCAATTCCCGAAATAGCAACAACCACTTTGCCAAACGCTGCGCATACACCGGAGCAGTGCATTGTGAGTACTCCTATTCTTTACGATTCTACAAAAAAATATATATATTTAACCTTTGATGATGGCCCACAACACGGCACCACTTATTGTATTCAAACCGTAAAAAAAGAACAAATCAAAGCTTCATTTTTTATGATTGGCAATCAGGTGAACGATGTTTTTCTGAAAAAATTAGTAGCATCTGTTCGCAATGATTATCCGCAAATACTATTGGCTAATCATAGTTACACCCATGCCAACAATAAGTACATTTATTTTTATCATCACCCCAATATGGCCTTCAATGATTTTGTTGAAGCACAGGAAACAATGAATGTGCCGTTTAAAATTATTCGTTTGCCAGGCAATAGTGCATGGATTAATGCCCAATCAATAAAAGCATCTCCATTGGTAAAACCTGTTTGTAAAATGTTAGATAGTGCAGGCTACAATGTTATTGGATGGGATGTTGAATGGAGCTTTAACCACAAAACTGCCAATCCGGTGCTAAGCCCGGAAACCATGCTGCAATTCATAAACAATGCCTTTCAAAAAAATTATACGCATACCAAAAATCATTTGGTTATTCTTACCCACGACCGCATGTTTCGGAATGCCAATTTTAATGATTCGTTGCAAAAATTTATCGATTTGTTAAAACAAAATCCGAATTATATTTTTGAAACGGTTGATCATTATCCCAACCTTAAAAAACCATTATAGATTTAACGACTATTTTTGTTTTATTGCAGTAACTTTACACAATAAAATAATTGAAACTATGGCAATTTTTAAATCTGGTAACCCTACTTTAACAGAAAAAATTTTTGATAACAGTCTTACTGCTCAAGCCAATGCACAGGGCATTATGAGTGTTAGAGGTACTTTAAATAAATTTGGGTTTTTAATGCTAATGGTAATTGGTGGTGCTTTTTACACTTGGCATACCTACCAAAGCGGGCAACCCGGCACTACCACTACTTTAATGATGGTAGGTGTATTTGGTGGCTTAATTGCTGCTATCGCCATTATGTTTAAACCCATGTGGGCAGGTTATATTGCACCGGCTTATGGCATTCTGGAAGGCTTATTTATTGGTGCGCTTTCTGCCATGATAAATAACATGTTTGCCAAAAGCTACCCTAATTTAGTGCTGCAGGCAGTAGGCCTCACTTTTGGTGTTGCATTAGCTATGTTTTTACTCTATAGTTTTAGAATTATTAAAGTAACCGATAAATTAAGAAGCATCATCTTCACCGCCACTCTGGGCATTGCTATTTTTTACGGCCTTACCCTTATATTAGGGCTATTTGGTGTAAACATGCCTTTTATGAGTATTACCAATGGTGGTATGCTGGGTATTGGTATTAGCTTGTTTGTAGTAGCCATTGCCGCCATGAATTTGCTTTTAGATTTTGATATGATTGAAAGAGGCGCAGAACAAGGCGCACCAAAATTTATGGAATGGTATGGTGCATTTGGTTTGTTGGTAACAATCGTATGGTTATATATTGAAATTTTAAAACTGCTCAGCCGTTTGGCCAGTAGCAGAAATTAAACAATACATTTTCAGAATAAACCAAACCCCCATACAAAAAAAGTATGGGGTTTTTTATAGCTTCTACAAAAATTTTGAAACCTTTTTTACTAATTCATTTGCCTACAAAGAATATCAGGTAATTTAGGCCTTTAAATGCATGTTGCCATGGAATTCGATAGAAAATCACTTACCGACGAACAATTAATAACCCTTTACCACCAACTATTATTACCCAGACTGATAGAGGAAAAAATGTTGTTGTTGTTACGCCAGGGAAAAATAAGTAAATGGTTCAGTGGTATTGGCCAGGAAGCCATTGCAGTAGGCGCTACCATGGCTATAGAGAGCGATGAATGGATAATGCCTTTGCATAGAAATTTAGGTGTTTTTACCTCTCGCAAAATGCCATTAAATAAATTATTCATGCAATGGCAGGGCAATAAAGAAGGCTGTTCTAAAGGAAGAGAAAGAAGTTTTCACTTTGGCAGCAAAGAACATTTTATATGTGGAATGATATCGCACCTGGGCCCACAATTAGCAATAGCAGATGGCGTGGCTTTAGCTAACCAGCTACAACAAAAACAGAAAGTATCATTAGCTTTTAGCGGAGATGGCGGAACCAGTGAAGGTGACTTTCATGAAGCGTTGAATGTAGCCGCAGTATGGAACCTGCCCGTTATTTTTTTGATTGAAAACAACGGATACGGACTTAGCACGCCGGTAAACGAACAGTACCGTTGCCAAAATTTAATTGATAAAGCCATTGGTTATGGCATGGAAGCTGTACAAATTGATGGCAACAATATTTTAGATGTATATGATACTGTTCGTGGCGTAAGGGAGTATTGTCTTGCCCAACAAAAACCTTACTTAATAGAGTGCATGACCTTTAGAATGCGGGGCCATGAAGAAGCCAGCGGTACCAAATACGTTCCGCATGAGCTATTTGACATTTGGAGTGAAAAAGACCCCGTAAAAAATTACGAACAATATTTATTAGATGCACAAATACTTACAGCACAAGCCATTGATGAAATAAAACAACATACCAAAAAAGAAATTGAACAGGAATTGCATATTGCTTTTCAGGCACCGCCTATTATAGCTAACATAACAGAAGAATTAGCCGATGTATATGCACCCGCAACAACTGTTACTGAACCGGATGAAACCTTACGCAGTCTGGTGGTGGCGCCAAAGCCACATCGACTGATTGATGCTATTAAAGAAGGATTAGCCATGGCGATGGAAAAATATCCCAACCTGATACTGATGGGGCAGGATATTGCCGAATATGGCGGTGCATTTAAAATTACGGAAGGTTTAATTGAAAAGTTTGGCAAGAACAGAGTACGCAATACCCCACTTTGCGAAAGTGCCATTTTAGGAACTGCATTGGGTTTAAGTTTAGAAGGTTTTAAAAGCATGGTTGAAATGCAGTTTGCCGATTTTGTGTCTGTTGGCTTCAATCAAATTGTTAATAACCTGGCGAAAATCCATTACCGTTGGGGTCAAAATGCTGATGTAGTTGTGCGTATGCCCACAGGCGCCGGAGTTGGTGCCGGCCCATTCCACTCGCAAAGCAATGAGGCCTGGTTTACACATATACCCGGATTAAAAGTGGTATATCCTGCTACTCCGTTTGATGCAAAGGGATTATTGCTGGCTGCATTTAAAGACCCTAATCCGGTTTTGTTTTTTGAACACAAGGCATTATATAGAAGTATTAGTGGCAATGTACCGAATGAATATTATGAAATTCCCATTGGCAAAGCACGCATTGCAAAAGCAGGAACGAATATGAGTATTATTACTTATGGCGCCGGTGTACATTGGGCTTTACAATATACTGAACAACATGCAGCAAATTCTATAGAAATTCTTGATTTAAGAACCTTATTACCGTTAGATTATGAGACAATTCGTACAACTGTACTTAAAACAGGTAAAGTATTGGTATTGCATGAAGATACACTTACAGGCGGCATAGGCGCCGAAATAAGTGCCTGGATTACAGAACATTGTTTTGAACATTTAGATGCACCTGTAATGCGCTGTGCCAGTTTAGATACACCCATCCCATTCAACACAACATTGGAACAAAATTTCTTAGCCAATGCAAGATTAACAGCTACTATCGAAAAACTCATGCAATATTAGTTGCAATCATTCTCCTGGATGATAGTTTTTTTCTGTGTGTTGCATAACATCTTCTTTGTAAAATAAAACATATTTAAAAATACCATCGGTATACATGGCAGCCTGATCAGCAAAATGTGAAGAAATTAGGTGGCCGCTT
>JAKAKY010000096.1 GCA_021824365.1 Bacteroidota bacterium
AGTTAATATGAAAAGCATTTTGATACCCGGGTTTATCAATTTCTATATTACCCTGTACTGTAATAAATACGGTTTCTACATTTTCTAAACGAGGCGCTTCTTTTGCTAATTCCCTTAATAAAAACAGAGGTGTACAGGCACTTCCCTGAATAAAAACACGCTGGTTACTTTGTACTACTGATAAAGCCTCTGCTGCACTTACATATTGAATGGGGTACATTTTTTTAGCAAAATAACATTTGTTTTATTACCTGAAAAATGATTTTTGTTAGGTTATCTGTTAATTTTATTATTGGTACTTGCCTATTCATTTACATGCTATATTTAAAATATGGTTTTTCATGTATTGATGATGTATTTGTATTTTTTATCATTAATTTCAGCGTTTCTTTTATATGGCGCACACAAATGGGCGGCTGCAAAAACCGAAGAACATTGTTATCTTAATTTGTGATGAATAAAATATCTTTATGTTTCAAATGTTTGCTGTATGATTAAGATTGGTTTGATTAAAGAAGGAAAAATTCCTTCCGATAGTCGTGTGGCTTTAATACCCCCTCAATGTAAATGGATGATGCAGCATTTTCCGGATATTGCTATTGTGGTGCAGTCTTCTGCCAATCGTTGTTTTTCTGATGATGAATACAGAAGGGCAGGTATTCAGGTAACTGATGATGTTTCGGATTGTAATATTTTGTTAGGTATAAAAGAAGTACCTAAACCTGACCTTATACCCAATAAAGTATATCTTTTTTTCTCTCATACCCGAAAGAAGCAACCCTATAACCAGGCTTTATTTCAGGAAATGATTCGTAAAAACATTACGTTAATTGATTATGAATGTTTAGAACATGAAGATGGGCAACGTATTATTGGTTTTGGGTTTTTTGCGGGAATTGTAGGCGCACATAATGGTATGATGTGTTATGGTAAAAGAACCGGGTTGTTTCATTTAGGCAGGGTTTATGAAGTGAAAGATTATCGCTCACTGATACATCATTATTTTGGATTGAAATTACCCAATATTAAAATTGCAGTTACCGGTAGTGGAAGAGTGGCTCATGGAATTATAGAAGTAATGAATTTATTGGGCGTTACAGAAGTAGAGCCTGATGAGTATCTGGAAAAAAAATTTACTTATCCGGTATATGTACAATTAAAAGGCGCTGATTTATTTACGCACAAACATTTAAAAACCTATCAGCGTGAACATTTTCATGCACACGCCAAAGATTACAGAAGCCGATTCCTGCCTTATGCACACTGTTCTGATATACTTATGAATGGAATATTCTGGACAGAAGATATGCCACGGTTATTTGAATTGTCAGATATTGATGAGCATTTTGCTATACAAACTATCTCAGATATAACAGATGATGCACATGGTTCAGTTCCTATTAATTTGGGTGATCAAACCATTGAAGACCCGGTTTATGGGGTGGATAGAAAAAGTTTTATAAAAACAGAACCATACTTACCGGGTAGTATTGACGTAATTGCTGTTGGCAATTTGCCGAATGAGTTGCCGCGCGATGCCAGCCGTTATTTTGGTGAACAACTAATGAAATATGTATTGCCCGATTTACTTGCTTCAGGCAGTAGTATGATTGAACGGGCTACTATTTTAAAGCATGGGCAATTAACACAACCCTTTTCTTATTTATCTGATTATGCTGCCGGAACAGTTGAGTGATGTTAAAGAAACAAGTAATAATCTTTTAGCAAAGCCGTGAAAGGTGCACTATAGGCATTGTTCAGTTCTTTTATTGTTATAGTTTCTTCCAATAAAACAGGCGTTGGTGTTTTTGAAAAAATACAAATACTTCTGAAAAAATGATGTTTAGGGCTGGGTTTTACATCTAATTTATACGCTAAATAAAAATTATTTTGATGTGCCATTGCTATAAATGATGTAGTTCGTTGATATGGCAACAACAAAGCAAATCTTCCCTGCCGTGTTAAATATTGGTTACAAAGTGGAATTATATCCTGCAGCCGAAGCCGGCCACTATGCATGGCTATGTTTTTGTTGGAATGTGGGCTTTTCAGGCTTTTTTCATAAAATGGGGGATTACACACCAACCAATCATAAATTGTTGCAGGTTTTACTTCTAATACATTTCCTTTTATTACCGTTAATCGTTGATGCCATGGTGATGAAGAAAAATTTTGGGTTGCCTGTAAAGCGGCCTGTTCATCTATTTCACAGGCATGAATAATAGCATTGTTTTTTTGAGCAATCATTAAACTTAACAAACCGGTTCCTGTGCCAATATCAGCAATGGTATTTACTGGTGTGCTTGATATATATTGTGCCATAAAAGCCCCAAACAAACAGGCATCCGTGCAAACTTTCATGGCACATTTATCTTGTTCAATATGGAATTGTTTGAATGAAAAGTAGGAATTAGACATAGGCTGAATAGGGAATAGCAATCATTAAAGAAGCAAATATAATAATATTTTTTATAATTTATTTTATAAACAAAGTTCCGGTCCTGATTCTCAAGGCAGTACCGGATTTACAAGTGTGTAAGTACCTATCATGAATAGTATTTTAATTCAATATACAATAAATTCCAAAATTTGATTCAATTGCATAAAAAAAATCTCATTGTATATTAAACAATGAGATTTTTTCAATAAAAAGGATGTAAAATTTATTTTTCTGCAACTACGCTTACTTTTAAATACTCATTATTGAGGCGGGCAATATTAGTGAGTGAAATTTCCTTAGGGCAGGCAGCTTCACAAGCACCTGTGTTGGTGCAGGAGCCAAAGCCTTCTTTATCCATTTGTGTAATCATATTGATTACACGATTGTGGCGTTCTGGACCTCCTTGAGGTAAAAGCGCCAAATGCGATACTTTGGCTGAAACAAACAACATAGCGCTACTGTTTTTGCAAGCAGCTACACAGGCACCACAGCCAATACACATGGCTGCTGCAAAGGAATTATCTGCATTATCTTTATCTATCAAAATTGCATTACCATCAACTGCATTACCGGTATTTACTGAAATGTATCCACCTGCTTGTATAATTCTGTCGAATGCAGAACGATCAACCATTAAATCTTTAATTACTGGAAAGGCATTGGCTCTCCAAGGTTCAACTACAATGGTATCTTCGTTTTGAAATGCCCGCATATGTAACTGGCAGGTGGTATTGGCTTGCCAGGGACCATGTGGTTTACCATTAATATACATTGAACACATACCGCAAATACCTTCTCTGCAATCATGATCAAATGCAATGGGGTCTTCACCTGCTGTAATCAGTTGTTCGTTCAATACATCAAACATTTCCAAAAAACTCATTTCCGAAGAAATATTTTCTACCCGATACATTTTAAAACTACCTTTTGCATGCTGGTCTTTTTGTTTCCAAACTTTTAAGTTTAGATTCATGGTATAATGTTCCATAAAAAAGTATTAAAATCTTAAAAAATAGAATTCCAATGTTTACTTGTAATTTCTTTGTGTGGGTTTAATTACATCATACTGTAAAGGTTCTTTGTGTAATTCCCAATAATGATCACCTTTGTATTCCCATGCAGCTACATACATATAATTGGCATCATCTCTTAATGCTTCGCCATCGGGTGTTTGGTATTCTTCTCTAAAATGCCCGCCGCAGCTTTCATTTCTGTTCAAAGCATCAATACACATTAATTCCCCCAATTCAATAAAATCGGCCACTCGTCCGGCTTTATCTAATTCTGTATTTAGTTCATTAATACTACCGGGTATTTTAAGATCACTCCAAAATTCTTTTTTCAGTTGTTGTATTTCGGTAATAGCTTGTTGCAATCCGTTAGCATTTCTGGCCATTCCACATTTGTTCCACATAATTTTACCCAGGCGCTTATGAAAACTTTCTACGGTTTGGGTACCATTAATATTCATTAAGCTTTCTAACCTTTCCCGCACCATTTTTTCTGCGGTCTGGAATGCTTCATGATCGGTAGATATGGGTTTGTTGTAAATTTCGTCTGCTAAATAATTTCCAATAGTATATGGAATAACAAAATACCCATCAGCTAAACCCTGCATTAAAGCACTGGCGCCTAAGCGGTTAGCACCATGATCAGAAAAGTTAGCTTCTCCTAATGCATACAATCCTTTTACAGTTGTCATTAACTCATAATCAACCCACAAGCCACCCATGGTATAGTGAACGGCAGGATATATGCGCATAGGCACTTCATAAGGATTTTCACCGGTAATTTTTTCATACATATCGAAAAGATTACCGTATTTTTCTTTGACTACTTGTTTTCCGAGCGCAACAATTTGTTCTTTTGACGGATTGCCAATGCCGGTTATACTTGCTTCTGTTGCGCCATATCTTTCAAAAGCGGCACTAAAGTCGAGGTAAACAGCCTGCCTGGAAGAGCCCACACCGTATCCTTCATCACATCTTTCTTTTGCTGCTCTCGAAGCTACATCGCGGGGCACTAAATTGCCAAATGCGGGATATCTTCTTTCCAAATAATAATCTCTTTCTTCTTCCGGTATCTGGCTGGCTTTGCGGGTATCTCCTTTTTGTTTGGGTACCCATATACGGCCATCATTTCTTAATGATTCACTCATTAAGGTTAATTTACTCTGGTGGTCGCCGGTAACAGGAATACAGGTAGGATGTATTTGTGTAAAGCAGGGATTGCCAAATAATGCGCCGTTTTTATGTGCTTTCCAGGCAGCAGTAACGTTGCTACCCATGGCATTGGTTGATAAGTAAAATACGTTGCCATAACCACCGCTGCACAATAATACCGCATGGCCAAAATGACGTTCTAATTTTCCTGAAATTAAATCTCTTGCAATAATACCTCTTGCTTTTCCATCAATTATAACTATTTCCTGCATCTCATGGCGGGTATACATTTTTACATTACCTAAAGCTACCTGACGTTCTAACGCCTGGTATGCACCAATGAGCAATTGCTGGCCTGTTTGACCAGCAGCATAAAATGTTCTCTGTACCTGCACGCCTCCGAAAGAGCGGTTACTTAATACGCCACCATATTCTCTGGCAAAAGGAACGCCCTGAGCCACACACTGATCAATAATATTGGAGCTAACTTCAGCAAGGCGATATACGTTGGCTTCGCGGCTACGATAATCGCCTCCCTTTACTGTATCATAAAATAAACGAAAAGTGCTATCACCATCATTTTGGTAATTCTTTGCCGCATTAATTCCACCTTGTGCCGCAATAGAGTGTGCTCTACGCGGACTATCCTGAAAGCAGAATGCTTTTACTTTATAACCTAATTCGCCCAAACTGGCAGCAGCACTGGCTCCGGCTAAACCGGTACCTACTACAATAATTTCCAGTTTACGTTTGTTAGCGGGATTCACCAATTTGCAATGCCCTTTGTAATCAGTCCATTTATGTTCTAAAGTGCCGGCAGGAATTTTTGATTCTAACATGGTACTACTTTTTTGTAGATTAAAATTGGTATTTTCTTTGCAGGAAAACTTCTTTTGTTGAATAAAGCTGTTCCTTTTTGCTTATTTGTTTTTCAATTAACTAATTAAATGAAAATAAAAACTAATTGGCATTAAGGCAAATATGGCAGGTATTACAATAGCAAATCCATATCCAAAAGAACTCAGCATTTGCTGGTATCTTTTATTGTGTACCCCTAAAGTTTTAAATGCACTTTGAAAGCCATGTGCCAGGTGATAGCCTAAGCTAATGCAGCAAATAACATAAAATATAACTACCCATAATTGCGAAAATGTTTCACGCATTAGTGCATATAAGTTGTGCACCTGCAAACCATTGGGCAGGGTAACCTCTTCCATACCGGTAAACCTGGAGGGTATCCAAAACTGCTTCCAGTGTACAATAAAAAATAGTAATAAAATAGTGCCTAAAATGGCCATGCTGCGGCTGTACCATTTACTGCCTCTGTTGCCATAGGCAATAGCGTAACCCACTTTGCGTTTGCTGCGGTTGCCGGCTTCTAAAACATAGCCCTGAATAATGTGCAGAAAAATAAAAATGAATAAACCAATTTCTAAAATTCGGGGTACAATATTACTGCCCATAAAATTAGCCGCTCTGTTAAACATAACACCGCCATCATCTGCCCAAATACAGGCATTTAAACCGGCATGTACTACTAAAAACAAAATCAGGAAAATCCCTGTTAAACCCATTACTAATTTTTTTCCTACCGAAGAGGTAAACACTTGCTTCCAGGTCATATAGCAAAATTGAAGTTGAAAAAAAAATCTTTGCAAAAATACAATTCAGTGCGATGCTATTACAAAATACTTTTTTTATTTTTTGCAAAATGAATTGAACTAAACAACAGTATTTGTTTTTTGTTGATGTATTAATGCGCTGAAAGCCATTTTTACTGCATTTTAATAAGTTAAATGCATGGGTTTATTCATAATTTAAAATTTTATTTCTGCACAAAAAATGAAATGGTTCAACAGCTACCAAATTCAGTTCATTGCTGATTTATTGCGTTCATCACATTTAAAACACGTTGAACCAATTATTACAAAAATTGCAGAATAACACATTATATTTGATATATCATGAAATTGATTACCATTATATGGAATAGTTTTAAAATGGCCCTTCAGGAATTAAGGGTGAATAAACTGCGTACTTTTTTATCCTTATTCGGGATTACTATAGGTATTTTTTGTATTATAGGAGTTTTGGCAACGGTAGATAGTTTGAAAAGAAAAGTAAAAGGCGAGGTGCAAACGCTGGGTAACAACACTATTTATATTGATAAATGGGAATATGGTGGCAGTGGGGAATACCCCTGGTGGAAGTTTGTGAAAAGGCCTACGCCAACTTATGATGAAATGAAATTTATTCAGGCTAAAAGCGGGCTGGCAGATGCATTGGCATTTTTTGCTTCACAAAATGCAACCCTTTCTTATGGGGATAATAGTTTAACCAACACAAATGTGTATGGTATTACCGAAGATTTCAATAAAATTCAATCCATTAATGTGATAGCCGGCCGTTACATTAGCGAGTACGATTTTACCTATGGTACCAATGCTACGGTAATTGGCTATAAAATTGCAGAAGAGTTGTTTGGCAACGCCGAAAAAGCTATTGGTAAGCAAATAGACTTTAACCACCACAAGGCTATTATTGTAGGCGTGCTGGAGAAGCAGGGAAATAGTTTATTAGGTGGGTTTAATTACGATGAATGTATTTTACTGGCATACCGCTACTTTGCCTCCATTTACAATATTAAACAAAGCAACCCCTTTATTATGGTGCAGGCAAAAAGTAATATTGCTCCGTCCAGCTTGTCTGATGAGTTAAAAGGCATAATGCGGCAACAACGAAAATTGAGTCCGCAGCAGGAGGATAATTTTGCTTTGAATGACGTAAACTTGTTAGGCAATTCTTTGAACAGCTTGTTTGGTTCGTTGAATTTGGGCGGATGGGCCATTGCCGGTTTAAGCTTATTGGTAGGGGCATTTGGTGTAGCCAATATTATGTTTGTAACCGTTCGGGAACGAACCAGCCAAATTGGATTAAAAAAAGCGATTGGCGCCAAAAAACGCACTATTTTAACCGAGTTTTTGTTAGAAAGTGCTTTTTTATGTGTTATTGGCGGATTATTGGGTTTGTTCCTTGTTTGGATATTGACCATAGCCCTGAGTAAGGTATTGCCTTTTCCTATTTTCATAGCACCGAATATTATTATATTGGCTTTGAGTATTTGTATTGTATTGGGTATTTTATCCGGCATAATTCCGGCCTCTATTGCTGCAAAAATGGATCCCGTTGTTGCCATTCGTAGTAAATAGCCTGTACTTTTGTCAAAATCTTACCTGTGTCCGTTTCTATTATAGCTATTGAATCTTCATGCGATGAAACTTCAGCCGCTGTTTGTACCGATGGCATTATTTTATCTAATTATATTGCTAACCAAACGGTTCATGCAGAATATGGGGGAGTGGTGCCTGAATTGGCCAGTCGCGCACATATGCAAAATATTGTACCTGTTGTAGAAGCGGCCTTAAAAAAAGCGCAAACACAATTATCTGAAATTGATGCCATCGCTTTTACACAGGCACCGGGTTTATTGGGTAGCCTGTTAGTAGGTACGCAATTTGCCAAATCGCTGGCATTGGGATTAAATAAACCATTGATTGCTGTACACCACATGCAAGCACATGTGTTGGCCAATTTAATTGGAGAAAGAAAACCCGATTACCCATTTTTATGTTTAACTGTAAGCGGTGGGCATACGCAAATTGTACTGGCATATAGCCCATTACACTTGGAAGTATTAGGCGAAACCATTGATGATGCTGCTGGCGAAGCTTTTGATAAAACGGCTAAACTTTTGGGCTTGCCCTATCCCGGAGGGCCTTTGGTAGATAAATTTGCACAAACCGGTAATGCAAGCACTTTCAAATTTGCTGAGCCGCAGGTTCCGGCGCTTAATTATTCTTTCAGTGGGTTAAAAACATCTGTTTTATATTTTCTTCAAAAACAAACGCCTGAATTTGTGGCTAATCATCTAAACGATTTATGTGCTTCTATTCAGGCAACTATTATAAAAATATTGTTACAAAAATTGAAATTAGCCGCACAACAAACCGGTATACGTCAGTTGTGTATAGCCGGCGGTGTTAGTGCTAATAAAGGTTTGCGAGCCGCATTTGAAGCAATGGGTAAAGAAAATGGATGGGATACTTTTATTCCCCCATTTGAATATTGTACCGATAATGCCGGTATGATTGCCATTACTGCTTATTACAAATTTCAGGCTGGGCAATTTGCCGACTTAAGCATTTCTCCTGCAGCACGGGCAAACTGGTAATAGAAAATATTTTTTATTTTTTTTCAGAAAATTAGGTTTTGACTAAAAATATTAGTATTTTGCCACTAAAATCATTAGTTTATGAGTTTTGCCGGAAAAAATTTAAGATACCTCCGCAAATTACGAGGCTATACACAGGAAGAATTTGCCCAAAAATTAGGTGTAAAACGTTCTTTAATTGGCGCTTATGAAGAAGAAAGGGCTGAACCTAAGTTAGAAGTATTGGAGGAAGTTGCCCAATTGTTTAAACTAAGTTTAGATGAATTGCTATTAAAAGATTTATCTGCCGCAAAAGGCAGTAGCTATTTAGAACAAAGAAGAAAATTAAAAATGGTATCTTCCGGTTCTGCTATCATTTCTTTCATTCCTGTTAAAGCTGCCGCAGGATATTTAGCAGGCTATGCCGATACGGATTTTTTAGATGAACTCAACACTTTTACTTTACCCATGTTGGCGCCCGGGCAATATCGTGCATTTGAAATTATTGGTGATAGCATGTTGCCTACACCCAGCGGTAGCGTAATAGTTGGTGAAAAAGTGGAGGATATTGAAGAAGTAAAATCGAGTAATACCTATGTAGTACTCTCTAAGCAAGATGGTATTGTTTATAAACGCATATTAAAAAATAATCGGGCCAAAAACAAATTAACATTAGTAAGTGATAATCCTGTTTATGAACCTTATGCGGTAGCAACGGATGATATTTTAGAAGTGTGGAAAGCATTATTCATTTTGCAAAAAGCAAATACGGTGCAGCGTTGGGATGTGAATCAATTAGCCGGTATGGTAAACAATTTACAAGCACAGGTATCTACTTTAAAAAAGAAGTTAAATTAATGAATTAAAAATAGCGATTTTTGAGTATCACTTATTTGGTTTTAAAGTTTAAAAATAATGAACGGCTGTTCTTTCCAGAATGGCCTTTTTTATTCAGTATATCCCATTTTTTTGCCACTCATCCTTTCCTGCAATCTTGTACTACGCAATTCTTGTTAGTTTTGATATTGATGTTGATGTTGATGAATCTGTAATCCATGTTGAGAAAAATTACATTATATTTAATTTCAATATTTTTATATTGTTCCTTACCCGCACAGATAAAACAGGTAAAGGCATTTAGAACCCAACATGCTATTAAAATAGATGGTATTTTGAATGAGCCTGAATGGTCTGCTGCTCAGGAAGCCACCCATTTTATTGTAACCCAGCCACAATTTGGTTTACCGGCCTCCCAAAAATCAGTAGTTAAAATATTATACGATAATAATGCTATTTATGTTTCCGCATACTTATATGATGACCCCAAACTTATTCGCAGACAATTAACATTAAGGGATGGGGAACAGCGGCAGGATGTGGATGTATTTGCCGTTTCGTTTGATACCTATCACGATTGGCAAAATGCTTTTATGTTCAGTGTAACTGCAGCCAATGTACAAAGCGATGCAAAACTTTCAGGTAATTTTGGTTTTAATAATGGGGTAGATTATAATTGGGATGCTGTTTGGGATAGCCACGTAAATATTGTTGCTGATGGTTGGATTGTAGAAATGAAAATTCCCTACATGAGTCTTCGTTTTGCTAAAAAAGACGTGCAGGAGTGGGGTGCTAATTTTTACCGCTCTATACGCAGGCTCAATGAATCCAGTTATTGGAATAAAGTGAGTCCAAACATTTCCGGATTGGTCAACCAATTTGGTGTATTAAACGGTTTAGAAAATTTAGAACCACCTTTACGTCTATCCTTCCTGCCTTATGTTTCAGCAGGTTACAGCACGGTACCCACTTCTACCGGAAGTATTCAAAATATCATTCATAATGGTGGAATGGATGTAAAATATGGTGTGAATGAAAGCTTTACTTTAGATATGACTTTGGTACCCGATTTTGGACAAACATTGAGTGATAAT
>JAKAKY010000097.1 GCA_021824365.1 Bacteroidota bacterium
TTTTTGCATGGCGGTGCCTATTATGCTCAGGAGGCCAGTAGTATGTTTATTGAGCAAATTCTGCAACAAACTATTCCTGCGCCTAATCAGGAAATGGTATTGGATATTAGTGCGGCACCCGGTGGAAAAGCTACTTTGCTTTCCGGCTATTTTAAAAATGGATTGGTTGTAGCAAATGAGGTCATTAAATTAAGAGCTGCTATTCTTACTGAAAATGTCATCAAATGGGGTGCAGATAATATTGTGGTTACCAATAATGATCCGCAACATTTTCAACGTTTACCTCATTTTTTTGATGTGGTGTTAGTAGATGCGCCTTGCAGCGGTAGCGGGCTGTTTAGAAAGGATACTGATGCCATTGCAGAATGGAGTTTAGTAAATGTTCATACCTGTAGTGTAAAACAACAAAAAATTATTCGTGATACCATCAGCGTTTTAAAACCCGGCGGATTGTTTATATATAGCACCTGCTCTTATTCCATGGAAGAAGATGAGGCTATTGTTGACTGGATGGTGAATGAATATGCATTAGAACCTGTGCGTATACCTTTGCAACCCAATTGGGGAATTGTTGAGGTACAAACGTTACAACATGCAGCCTGGGGATACCGTTTTTTCCCCGATCAGGTAAAAGGAGAAGGTTTTTTTGTGGCGGTTTTTAGAAAAAAACAGGAAAATTTAATTCCTGAATTTAGGCAGGAAAGCAGTTTAACTATCGCTAATCATAAGGATGCGGCAATGATTGCTGAATGGCTACAATTGCCCGAAAATTACCGGATATTCTTGCAAGAAAATGCATTTAGAGCAATCCAAAGTACCCATTGGCAACCCCTGCAACAACTATCCAAACATCTTTACATCAAAAAAGCCGGTATAGCATTAGGCAACCTGAAAGGAAAAGATTTTGTTCCTTCACACGAATTGGCTCTAAGTTTGCTGCCTATCACCGCAATGAATAATGTTAACGTTGATTTAGATACCGCTTTACAATATTTAAGAAAACAATTGCCCAATGTACCCGGCACTAAAGGGTGGAATACCATTAGCTATTGTGGATTAAGACTGGGTTGGATAAAAGTTTTACCCAATCGCATCAATAATTACTATCCTGTTGAATGGAGAATTTTAAAAGATTAATTTTACGAAGTTGAAAATTTATTGCCATGAATGCATCTCCTATTTTAAAAGCTACTGTATGCTCCTTGCTTCTTCTTGTGTTTGCATCGCTTCAAGCGCAAACAAATCAACCTGCTGTTGAGCACGTAATTAAGAAGGGAGAAACTTTGTCTGCATTGGCCCATCAATACCATATTACCGTTGGTGATATTATGCGTTTAAATGGAATGAATAGTAAAAGTGTATTGCATATTGGCGAAAAAGTAAAAATACCTGTAAAAGGCGGGGCTGCTAAACAAAAGGCTGTTTCAACTGTAACCCCATCCTCTAACACCCAATCACCCAAACAAAGCAATGCCCTTATTCATGTGGTGGGTCAAAAAGAAACACTCTATGCTATCAGTAAGAAATATAAAGTAACCGTTGCACAAATTCAACAATGGAACCACTTAACTTCTACCAATATTCATACAGGCCAAAAACTGATCATTGGAGCAACTATTGCTGAACCGGTTGTTACAACGGTTGCAGAGCCTGCTACACAGCAAACAACTGCACCGGCTTCCGCACCTGTAAAAACTACTCCGGCTAACACTACAACTGCTGTTTCTGTTAATCAAAATATGAATGCCAATACAACATCAGTTGATAATAATACCCATAACAATCAGGCAATACCTGTAAACAATAGCATTTCCAATACCGATGATATTCCTGCCGGCGGTTTTTTTACAGATTATTATAAACCATCCTCCGGTCAATCTATTTCCGGAGATGCTTCCATTTTTAAAACAGCCAGTGGTTGGATGGATAAAAAATATTATGTATTAGTTAATAATATTCCCGAAGGCACTATTGTAAAAATTGAAAGTAATCAAAAAGTAGTGTATGCCAAAGTACTGGGTGCATTACCCAATATTAAAGAAGATGATGGCTTATTAATGCGTATCAGCAATGCCGCAGCGGCTGTTTTGGGCATGGCCGATAAACGTTTCCCGGTTACGGTACAATACTAAACTAATGATTGGCAGGTATTAAATGATGGTAACCTCTTAAAAAAGTAGCGGTATCCATACGTTTTTTACCCTCTAATTGTAAATCACTGACTACAATCCATCCGTTTAAAGCTGCTATTTTTAAAAAGTTTTTACCATCAGAGAAGAAAGTGCCGGGTTTATTTGAATGCGCCATCACTTCGGTAATACAGCGATAAATTTTTAATTTATTTTCATGCAAATAAGTAAATGCACCGGGATAAGGTGATAGCCCTCGTATTAAATTATGAATGGTTTCTGCAGTTTGATTCCAGTTTATTTGACAGGTTTCCGTAAAAATTTTAGGTGCGTGTTGAAGGGGTTTTTCTGTTTGGATGATTTGTGCCTGCGGTTGTGCCTGTAAAGTTCCGGCGGCCAAAGCTTGTATTGTTTTAACCAATAATTGCGCACCGATTAATTTCATACGGTCGTGTAACTCACCGGCTGTTTCTTCCGGAAAAACAGGCATTGATTGTTGCAATAAAATATTGCCCGTATCAATAGCATGCTGTAATTGAAAGGTGGTAACACCCGTTTCTTTTTCACCATTTATAATCGCCCAGTTAATGGGTGCAGCGCCTCTGTATTGGGGTAATAATGAACCGTGTAAATTAATGGTGCCCATTGGTGGCAGGCTCCAAACTATTTCAGGTAACATTCTAAATGCCACTACTATTTGCAAGTGTGGTTGCAATGACTGTAATGTGGCAATAAATTCAGGTGCTTTTAATTTTTCAGGCTGCAATACGTTTAATCCCTGTGCTACTGCATATTGTTTTACAGCGCTTTGTTGTAATTGCATACCCCTGCCTGCGGGTTTATCGGGTGCTGTAACAACTGCTACAATATTACAACCTGCCTGTATCAATGCATTGAGGGAAGCCACTGCAAAATCAGGTGTTCCCATAAAAACAATTCTAATATCAGAAACTTGCATGCTGCAAATGTAGGGGATGAATTTCTTTTGTAAATTGCAAAGCATTAGCGGAAATAGCTCATCCGGTAGAGCATCAGTTTCCCAAACTGAAGGTGGCGGGTTCGAGTCCCGTTTTCCGCTCAATTAAAATCTTTATACAGCAGGTATTTTTTTCTTATTTTTTTAAATGCTGATAATTGCGGTTGCCAGCCTGCTCTAATTTCCTTTTCTGTTAATCCGGCTTGTATTTGTTTCATCAGTTGGTCTGAACCTGCTAATCGGTTAAATGCATTCATTTTTTCATTACCCTGTTTAGGTATAATAAAAAAATGTTCTTTATCCGGAAACAAAGCATAGGCTTTGATGAGGTATTGAACAGGCAATTGATTGTGGATGGTGGCCAACACCTCATTTTCCGGTGCATATAAATTCCAACCATAACAGTTTTTACCATTTAGTTTCGGGTTAGTAGCGCCGGGGCCGGGTACAGGTGTAAATAAAAACATATTGTTCGGTAAGTCAGGATGCCCGATATAACAAAATGGATGTGGGGTGCCCCTACCTTCGCTCAATACAGTTCCCTCAAACAAACAATTACCGGCATACCAATACACACTGGCCATATCGGGTAAATTGGGCGATGGAGGTATGGGCAGTTGGTATCTGCTATTGTGGTCGTAGTTTTTACAACGCACAATTAAAAAAGAAGGCAAATGTTTTGAAAAGCTATGCTGTGCATAGTTTTCATAAAAATGCCGGTCTGCTTCTTTTGAAAGCCAATGTTCTCCAATCAGCATATTAGCATATTCACCTATCGTCAATCCGTATACCGTTGGTATAGGTTGCATGCCCACAAAACTTTTGTAAGCGGTATCTAAAACCGGCCCATCTACATAAAAACCATTGGGGTTAGGCCTGTCTAAAAGTATCACCGATTTGTTATTTTCAAATGCAGCTTCCAGTATTTCCTGTACCGAAGAAATGAATGTATAAAATCTTGTACCAACGTCCTGTATGTCAATAATAATCATATCCACATCCTTCAAATCGTCGGGTGTGGGTTTTCTTTTTGCACCGTATAATGAAATAATGGGTATTCCGGTAACAGGGTCAATATCGTCGGCAATCACTTTGCCATCATCTGCTTTCCCTCTAAAACCGTGTTCTGGCCCAAATGCCTTTACTATATGAATACCTGCTTTTAATAAAGTATCAACTAAGTGTGTATTACCAATGGTAGCAGTATGGTTGGCAAATAATGCCACATTTTTATGTTGTATCCATTTAAAATAGTTTTGAGTTTGATAAGCACCTGGTAAAATGGTATTGGGCGATTGGGCCGAACTGGTTTGAAAACCGAATAGCGAAAATCCAATAAACAAATAAAACGTTATGGGAAAATGTGTGATGACTAATTTGATTTTGCCTGTTTTGTGCAGTAATGGCGCAAGAAATGTTTTCATTAGAATGCTTTGTTTTTGAAGACAGGAAGATGAAAGGTAACGAAAAATAATTGTCTGTTCTGCCAGTTCGCCGTATTTTGCAGCCGAAGCCGGTTTCAATTCTTTCTGATAGTTGATGTTGAATGCTTCTATAGCAATTTGCGATGCAACCACAGTGGGGAAATGAAATAGGAGCTGACTTCTTAAACAATCAAAAAGCAAACAATGCAACAAGTTAAAAAGGGTGATACTGTAAAAGTACATTATCACGGCAAGTTAGAAGATGGTACTACCTTCGATTCATCAGAAGGCCGTGAGCCACTTGAGTTTGAAGTAGGCAATGGTATGGTGATTGCCGGGTTTGATGAAGGTGTAACCGGTATGCAAACGGGCGAAAAGAAAACCATTCATATTCCTGTTGATGAAGCTTATGGCCCGGTTCAGGAAGAAATGATTATGGAATTTCCGCGTGATCGTTTTCCTGCAGATATGATTCCGGAAGTGGGCATGCAATTGAACATGAGCAATGGTCAGGGACAAAATTTCCCGGTTGTAATTGTGGAAGTGAAAGATGCAGTAGTAGTTCTGGATGCCAATCATCCTTTGGCAGGTAAAAATTTAATTTTTGATTTAGAATTAGTGGAAATTGCTGGTGGAAGCCCTCTTATCATTATGCCATAATTATACAGGAAATATTTGATTATAGCCCGGATTTTTGGTCCGGGTTTTTTATGCCAAAGCGTTAATATTCACTAACAATTAATCAATTCCAATTTCCTACACTGTAATTGTATTAAATTGCTCCAAATTTTATTCGGATATGTTACAGGATTATGCTTTTTCGGTCGCAGAACGTTTTATGCGATATGTTGAAATAGATACACAGAGTGATCCTTCAAGCCATGATTTCCCTTCAACTGAAAAACAGAAAAACTTAGCAGAGCTATTGGCTAATGAATTACAGCAAATGGGTATTCCTGATGCAAAAATGGATGAGTATGGTTATGTTTATGCTACCATTCCTGCTAATACCTCTAAAAAAGAAGTTCCAGTCATTTGTTTTTGTGCACATATGGATACCAGTTCTGATTGCAGTGGCACCAATGTAAAACCTATTTTGCATCGGCAATATAACGATAACCCCATTGTGTTGCCAGATGATTCAACACAGGTAATTACTTCAATACAATATCCTTATTTAAAATCACATATTGGAAATGATGTAATCACCGCATCAGGTAATACATTGCTAGGCGCCGATGATAAAGCCGGCGTTGCCATTATTATGGATACTGCTCAATACTTTATGCAACATCCTGAAGTAAAACATGGTGCTATTAAAATTTTATTTACACCCGATGAAGAGGTTGGCCGTGGTACTGAATACGTGAATTTGCGCAATTTAGGTGCTGATTACGGATATACATTAGATGGAGGTGAAGCTGGCCATTTAGAAGTGGAAACTTTTAGTGCCGATAGTGTAACATTAACTATTTATGGGGTGAGTGCCCATCCCGGCTATGCCAAAAATAAATTAGTGAATGCCCTAAAACTGGCAGGTGAGTTGTTAGCCACCTTGCCGAAAGGTGAGTGGAGCCCGGAAACCACAGAAAAAAAACAGGGATTTGTTCATCCGGTTCGGATGGAGGGGATTGCCGAAAAAGCCACCATTGAATTCATTATTCGCGATTTTGAAACAGCTAATCTGGCAAAATATGAAGAACGATTAAAGTATTTTGCAGAATCGGTAGTGGGATGCTATGCCGGGGCATATTTTGAAATGGTAGTAAAGGAGCAATATAGAAATATGTATGAGGTATTGGAGCATTACCCCCAGGTAATTGCTTGTGCTGAAGAAGCTTACCAACGTACCGGCCTTGTTGTTAAGAAAGAACCCATTAGGGGTGGTACAGATGGCAGCCGGTTGAGTTTCATGGGATTACCCTGCCCTAACCTATTTACGGGTATGCAGGGCATACATAGCAAAAAAGAATGGGTAGGTGTAAAAGATATGGAGTTGGCAGTTGAAGCATTAGTACACCTAAGCCGGATTTGGGAAGAAAAAACTTTAAAATAAATACAATATGAAATTGAAAACATGGATAGCAGTAGCTTTAACAGGCATTTTAATGTCGTGTCAGGCACAAAACAATAACAAAGAAGCATTAAGTCCTGATGCGTTTCAGCAACAAATACAACAACCTGGCGTACAAATCCTGGATGTTAGAACGGCCGGCGAATTTGCAGGCGGGCATATTGCAAATGCCTTGCAAGCCGACTGGATGATTCCGGATCAGTTTCAGGAAAGAGTGAAAAGCATTGATAAAGATAAACCGGTGTATGTATATTGTTTATCAGGTGTTAGAAGTGCTGCTGCCGCTGATTGGATGCGGGCTCACGGTTTTACCAAAGTTTACCATTTAGCCGGTGGCATACAGGCATGGAAACAGGCCGATAAACCTTTGGCAGGTGAATCAAACGAACCACAAATTACAATAGAACAATACCGGCAAATGATACAACAGGGCGGTGCCGTTACATTGGTTGATTTTGGTGCCGACTGGTGCCCGCCCTGTAGAAAAATGCAGCCTGTATTAGCAGCTTTAAAATATACCTATGGCGATAAATTAAATATTGTAAAAATTGATGCAGGTAAACAAACCGACCTGATGAAACAAATGGATTTACCTGCCATTCCTGTATTTATTATATATAAAAACGGACAGGAAGTGTTTAGAAAAAATGGCATAGTTGCCCAGAGTGATTTTGAGGCTGCTATTAAACCGCTGCTATAATTTATTGGAATGCCAAATAAAAGCCGGAAACAAATCCATGCTCCGGCTTTTATTAATCAGGGAGTTGGATAATTAACGGCTACTTTTTAAAAATTCAACAATTTTTTCCCGTTCTGCTTGTGTAATCAATGCTCTTGTTTGCATGTGCATACCTATCGTTTCCCATTGTTCAGCTGAAAAAGATGCCGGAGATGGCGTGTTATGGCAGCGCTGACAATTTTCTGCCCATAACTGTGCACCAGATTTGGCTGCTACGGCTTTAGTTGGCGCACATCCATTGATGGATAAGATACCTGTTATCGCAAAAACAATAACAAGCGCCAGTGTAATGGTATGAAGTGATAAATAACGTTTCATCTTTTTAATTTTTAAAGTTGAATTGAGAATTGCAAATAAAATGTATTGGTATTAGTGGTGCCATTGTATGCGCCTAATAATTTACTGGCAGTACTGTTACCGGTATAGGCCTCATAAGTTGCTTTTACCACCGTTCTCCAGGTTAACCAATAATCTAATCCTACCGTAACTGTATGCTGATCGGCTCCAAAAGTAGAGTTGCCGGGTAAATTGTAACTGGTATACCTACCTGCAATTTCAAAATTTTTCAGAAAGTTATTGGCTTCAGTGGGCCTGATGGAACATTGTACAAACCCGGCTGTAGTATGGTTATTGAACGAATAAACTTGTGTACTATCCTTTGGATTGATATAATTTTCATTGCTAATATTTTGAATATTGTACTGCGCTTTAATGTTTAGCAGCACAGGGTGGAATGTTTTAACATAGTTTAAATCAAATGCATACATATTGCCTGTTGCATTTTGATATGGTGAACCTAAATCGCCCACTTTGCCAAACATGCCCGATACACCAATTTCTAATGATGAATTTGAAAAAGGTAACCATCCAATTCTTGCCGTAATTGTTTTATTATTGTTATTATCAACAATATTGCCACTGGTTAAAGTGCCATTACCCAGTAACTGACTACCATTACTTAAAGCTACATCATAATTAAGTTTCATGCTACCTAAAGGCAATCCTCCTTCAACTTCCACGCCATAATCAGTAGGTGTCATACCTGCAATTCCCATTGGGTCGGTGGCTAATTTGTTAATCCACCCAGCGGCTAATCTTTTAGCATAAGTTCCAAAAGGCAACACCAGATATCCTGCTCTTATAATTACGTTTGGCGCTGCAAAATAGGATACATCAGCCCAGTTAACTCCCAAGCCATTATTACTAAACGAAGGCTCAAATTCTAATAAAAACTTTTTTCCATGACGCCATAAAAACATGGGGCTGAATTCGTAGTGATCTGCATCAGCTAAGCTGTTTGTTTTAGAAATAGAACTAACACCGTCTAATGTATTGGTGCTTTTGCTTGCAGCAAAACCAAAGGTGGTTAATCCTGCTACCATAAAATGGTCATTACCCGGTTTTTGATAATTGGCCTGTTGTTCCAATGCATTTAAGCGGTCCAATACAGTGGAATCCAAGCCTCCGGTAGTTTGGGCAAATAAATGAGGTAATATACCGCCCATAGCTAAGGCAAGTAATCCCCAAAATTTATACATTTTATTTTTCATGTTTGAGTATTTTAAGGTGAAGATTGTTTTGCTATCTTTATCTTTTTTTAGCAAGAGTGCGTATATAATTCACTAATTCCCAACGTTGTGAATCTGTCAAGGCTTGTTTATACGAAGGCATGGGTGTGTGGCCTTCTGTCATTTTCCAATACAAAGCACCATCTGTTTCTTTTTGAACAGCAGCAGAAGTATGGTCGGCGGGTTTGGGTTTCAGGGCAGCGGCAGCTATCCCGTCTCCTTTTCCATTGTTGCCGTGGCAAGGCCCACAGTTGGTAATGTATAATTTTTTTGCATCCTTTAATACCGATGTATTACCTACTAACGGATTTTTAAGTTGATTCGCCGAAGCCGGTACATTCCAATTACTGGTTTGTGCCTTTGATAGCGTAGGTAGCAATAATGCTGCAGCTATAAAGCAGCCTGCTGTAATGATGTTTTTCTTTATTCCTTTTGTTAATGCTTGCGTGTCCATGGTATACTGTTTTATTTAACAAAGGTTCATTTGGTTCTTAAACATTATTTATGACGATTGTTAGTTTCTGGAATTATAATCATTTTTTAATATGACTACAATCACTGGTTATGAAATCATATCCAATATATTTAACACTTAGCCAGTTTTTTGTAAATTCCAAAAGTTAATCTGCATGCAAACTTTATTCAGTCTGCTTTATACCTAAAAAATTTATTATTTTAAAATTGCGCTTATCATTGAAAAAATCAATTATCTTTCCTCAAAAAATGATATGGAAACAGTTATTTCATTTTGGTGGTTAATCGTTTTAATCATTATTTTATTTACAGGCCTGGTAACGGTACCCCAGGCCAATATGGCGGTAATTACTTTATTTGGTAAATACAGGCGTGTATTAAGGCCGGGTTTAAATTTTAAAATTCCCTTCTTAGAGCAGATTTATAAAATTATTAGTGTACAAAACCGTTCTGTTGAGTTGGAGTTTCAGGCCGTTACGGTAGATCAGGCCAATGTGTATTTTAAAAGTATGTTACTGTATTCCGTTATTAATGCCGAAGAAGAAACTATTAAGAAGGTTGCATTTAAATTTATTAGCGATAAAGATTTAATGCAGGCACTCATTCGCACGGTTGAAGGGTCTATCCGTGCATATGTTGCCACTAAAAGGCAGGCTGAAATTTTATTGTTACGCCGGGAAATTGTGGAATATGTAAAAGAACAAATTGACCATTCATTAGAGGAGTGGGGGTATCATTTACAAGATTTGCAAATTAATGATATTACGTTTGATAAGGCAGTGATGGAAAGCATGAGTAAGGTAGTGGCCAGTAATAATTTAAAGGCGGCTGCCGAAAATGAAGGTCAGGCCTTACTCATCACTAAAACCAAGGCTGCGGAAGCAGAAGGTAATGCCATTAAAATTTCTGCGGAAGCAGAAAAAGAAGCAGCCCGCTTAAGAGGGCAGGGGGTTGCCTTATTTAGAGAAGAAGTGGCTAAAGGTATGAGCCAGGCCGCCGAACAAATGAAACAGGCTAATTTAGATACCAATGTTATTTTATTTAGTATGTGGACAGAAGCCATTAAAAACTTTGCCGAAGTAAGCAATGGCAATGTTATTTTTTTAGATGGTAGCCCTGAGGGAATGGATAAAAATATGCAACAAATTAAAGCCATGCTGCAAATGAAGACCAATAAGCCTTAATATTGGTGTGCACTATATCTGGCATTGTAGTTGTTATTGATTCCCATTGCTAAATGTGTAAAAGCTTTGCTAAAACGCAAAGGCTGCACAATTTTATGCACAAGTATCCTGTTAAGTTTGTTTAGCATTTACTTTAGTGTTATCAAAAAAAATCA
>JAKAKY010000098.1 GCA_021824365.1 Bacteroidota bacterium
AGTGCCAATAATGCATATTGCCAATTTGTAGCAAATGTTGAGGGTTTGTGGCCAAAGGAAGGAGATGCTATTGTACGCCCATCTTTTAGCCATGCCATGAACCAAAAATGGGCACCTCTTTACCGGCGTGCTTTAAATGGTGAAGCGATTAGTTTTGAAGAGACGATTATACACCCAATTACCGGCAATATTATTTACAATTTGGTATCCTTAACGCCAATTAAAGCATCTAATGGAGCAATAACAGGCATCGCTTGCTATGCTAAAGATATTTCAGATGTAAAAAAAGCGGGCATACAATTAGAATTGTTGAATGAAGATTTAAAAAAACAGGCAGTTGCCCTTGCTACATCTAATGCTGAATTAGAACAGTTTGCATACGTAGCTTCGCACGATTTACAGGAACCCCTGCGCATGGTTACCAGTTTTTTAACCCAATTAGAAAAAAAATATGCCAAACAATTAGATGAACAGGCAAAAATATATATTCATTTTGCTGTGGATGGTGCAAGACGTATGCGGCAAATAATTTTAGATTTATTAGAATACTCAAGGGTAGGAAGATTGGGTGAAAAAGCAGAAAAATTTTCAGTAGCTGATTTGATAGACGAAATTAAAATTTTATACCGCCAACAAATTGATCAAAAGAGTGCGGAGATTCAAGTAAAGCAATTACCGGTACTATTTCAACCCAAAGCACCTGTACGGCAGGTTTTTTTAAACCTCATACAAAATGCTTTAAAATACGGTAAGCAGGGTGTACCACCTATTATTCAAATACAAGCTACCGATGCCGATCTGTATTGGCAGTTTGGTGTACAGGATAATGGAATTGGCATCGATACTGATTATTTTGAACAAATTTTTATCATCTTCCAACGTTTACATACACGTGATGAATATGAAGGAAGTGGCATGGGGTTGGCTATTACTAAAAAAATAATAGAAAATCTGGGAGGAAAAATTTGGGTAGCATCAAAACTTGGAGAAGGTAGTATATTTTATTTTACCGTTCCTAAATCGGCCATGAATGCAATTAAGGAATAAATATTGGCTTTGGCAAGCTAAATATTATTTGATAACAAAATAGAACCCTTACTAATTGTTAGGGTATTGATGAACAAAACCTCAACACATGAAACCAATCAATATCTTATTGGTAGAAGACAATGAAGGCGACATTGTGTTAACGATGGAAGCCCTGCGTGATGGCAAAATCAACAATACTGTTACAGTGTTGAGAGATGGCGAATCGGCTATTAATTTTTTAGAAAATGGAATATTGGAAGACCTGCCTGATTTAATTCTTTTAGATATCAATCTGCCCAAAAAAAATGGTCACCAGGTATTGCAATTCATCAAACAGACTAACCGTACCAGGCATATGCCTGTAATTATGTTAACCACTTCTTCTTCAGAAGCAGATATTAATAGCGCTTACCGGAATTATGCCAACTGCTTTATCACTAAACCTATTGAATTAGCCGATTTTATAGTGGCTGTTTTGAAAATAGAAGATTTTTGGATTAATCTTGTACAATTGCCCAAAACAAATACATGACAATTTTTAATGTTTTATTTAGTATTGCATAAAAAAATCTTTTTTTCTTCTAAAACTAATCTAATGCGTAACTTGTATATCTTAAACAAAAAATAATTGTATCGGGGTTAAGTTCTACAATTCATCAAGCCAACAGGAAGGTTTACTATGCATAATAACAATATAAAACATGTTAATGATTTAGCGTACCGCGAAAAGTTGTTATTAGAACAAACAGAAGAACTGACTAAAACCGGAAGTTGGGAACTTGATTTAGTTACCCATGCATTATATTGGAGTAATGGGGTATTTAAAATTTTGGAATATGAGCCACAGTCTTTTCAGGTTACTTTCGAAAAAGGTTTGGAAGTGATTCATCCTGATGATCGAAGTAATGTCCTGCAAGCCCTGCAAGATGCGATTGCCAGACAAATTCCTTACCAAATTGAAAAAAAATTTATTACAAAAAATGGTACCATAAAGTATATCCGCTCTATGGGGCGTGTAATTGTTGACCAAAACAATCAGCCCCTTAAGTTAGCAGGTGTTTTTCAAGATATAACCGACAGCATACTGGCAGAAAAAGAACTAAAAGAAGCTAATGTGCGTCTTGAAATGGTAATGCAGGCCGGATATGAAAGTGTTTGGGATTATAATCCACTAACCCACGAAATGTATTTAGGTGAAAGTTTTACGCAAAAATTTGGTTTACCGGTTAAAGATAGCATTACAAATAACGACTATTTTAATTCATTGTATCACCCTGATGAACGGGATGAAGTTTTAAGCGATTTTCGATATAAAACTTTTCAAACCAAAGAAACCAATTGGCAAAAAGAATTCCGGTTTAAAAAACTAAATGGCGAATATGCTTATGTTCGCGATAAGGCTATAATTAAACGCAATGAGAATGGTATTGCCATTAGGGTAGTGGGTGCCATTCAGGATATTACGATTGAATATTACTACCGTACTCTCGACAATATCGAAAAGGAAGCCATGACTCAAAGCTTTCGCGACGATATAACAGTACCCGAGTTACTTTCAGGCTATTTAATCCGGTTTGAGTCTGTATTTCCTCACCTAAAAACCTCCGTATTAAAAGTATCAGATGGAAAAATATATAATATTGCTTCCCCTTCACTACCCGATGCTTATATTGAAACCATAAATGGAATGGTTATTGGGGAAAAATCAGATATGCACTTGTATACATCAGTATTCAAACCCGTTGCAAATAACCCACAACAACTTACAGAGGCAAACTGGGCAAATTTTACCGGATTAGCACAGCAATTTGGTTTGGGATCCTGTTGGGCCCAACCGGTATTAAATGCCAATGGTAAGCCCATTGCCAATTTATTGGTATATTTTGATAGTATAAAAGAAATTACCGGCATTGAAGCACAGGCTATTAGCAGAACACAGCGTTTGATAAGCATATTACTCGTAAAGTTTGAATATGTAGAGCATATACAAAAAATGAATGAACGGTATATGCTCATGAATAAAGCCACCAATGATGCAATGTACGATTGGGATATGGCCAATGATGTGTTTTATTGGGGCGATAGTTTTTACCGCATTTTTGGGTATGCAAAAAAGGAAACTCCTTTCCGGCTCATTGATTGGACTATTCTCATGCATCCTTACGATACAGAACTGCATCAGTCTGATTGGGAAAGGTTTTTGAAAGACCCGAATCAGGATCGTTGGCAAAAAGAATTTCGCTTTAGGCGTGCAGACGGCGCTTATGCTTTTGTAGACGAAATAGGTTATCTGGTTCGTGATAGTCAAGGATATCCCGTTAGAATGATTGGTGTTTTACGCGATATTTCTGAATCTAAAATTACAGCCATACAACAACAGGTACAACAGCAGGTGGCACAGTTCTTTAAAGTGCATCAAAGCCTGCAGCAACAAATGCAACAGGTGTTGCAATACCTGGTAGAATTTGGCAGTTTTAAAACAGCCGAGATATGGTTGCTTAATTATAACCAGTCATATCTACAACTTGCTGCCAATTTTCCCGCCGACCATCAGGCGGCTTTGTTGTATACACATGCTAATTCGGTTCAGCAGTTTAAACAGGGCGAAGGAATACCCGGCATGGTATGGCAAACAGGTAAATGGCAATTATTGGAAAATATTGATGAAAGTGAGCAATTTGTAAGAAGTGAAGCCGCTAAGCAGGCCGGATTGAAAACAGCTTTGGCATTACCTTTATATGATTTTGGCAAAATAGTTGGTGTACTTTTATTGATTAGCAATATTTTCATCCGAAAAGAAGATATTAAAATTAAAACATACATCCCGTTAATTGATTTTTTAGGTGCAGAAATTATGCGAAGGAAGCAGGAGGAACAATTAGAGTTGTTTTTTGATACTGCTACCGACATTCTGGCTATTGTTGCACCAAATGGCTATTTTGAAAAAGTAAATCCGGCTTTTTCTGATTTGTTGGGTTTTACGGCGAAAGAATTAACCAGCCATCACTTTCAAACATTCCTTCATCCAGACGATGTGGAACCAACCCTGAAACTGTTCTCGCATTCACTTCTGGCAAATCAAAAAATACATCAGTTTGTTAATCGCTATCGCACAAAATCAGGATACTATCGTCATATTTCCTGGAATACCTCACAACCCTCCGATCAAAATGGGCTGATGTTTGCATATGGTCGCGATATTACTGAAATGCTGCATTTGGAAAATTTATTGCAAACAGCCACACAATTATCCAAAGTAGGTGCATGGGAGTTTGATATCATTCATCAACAGTTGCAATGGTCTGATATGACCAAAGCAATTCATGAAGTGACTGCAGAATATGAGCCTGAATTAGAATCTGCACTATCATTTTATCGAGCCGATTATCAGCCACTTGTACGTGCCGCTATTCAGGATGCAAAAAGCAATGGTATACCATACGATATTCAAGTTCCGATGATTACCGCAAAAGGGAATGAGAGATGGGTACGTATTATTGGGCAGTCGGAAATGTTTGGTGGCAGTTGTGTTAGAATGTATGGAAGCATCCAAGATATCCACGATAGGAAAATGATTGAATTACGACTAAAAAATATTGCAGATAATGCACCGGGTGTAATTTATCAATATCATTTAAAACCCGATGGTTCAGATCAATTATCTTATGTAAGCGAAGGCGCTCATAGAATCTGGCATATGTCGCCGGAAGAATGTATGTCCAATATTTCGGCTGTTTGGAAAGGAATTATGGAAGGCGGCGATATGGAATCAGTAAAACAATCCATTCTGCAATCAGCCACCCATTTAGCACCCTGGCATGCTACCTGGCGTTATGTGCTAAATGATGGAAGTTTGCGATACCATGAAGGTTTTGGTAATCCGCAAAAAAGAGTGGATAAATCAATCGTTTGGGATTCCATAATTATGGATATAACCGAAAAACACAACCTTCAGGAACTGGCGAAACGAACCTCAAGAATGGCGAAAATTGGTAGTTGGGAGTTAGATTTAATTGAAGATGGAAATGAAAGTATGTTTTGGTCGGTGATAACACGTGAAATATTTGAAGTGCCCAATAACTACGTACCGGTTATAACAAAAGGATTTGAATTTTTTGTGGCAGAAAGCCGGACGAAAATAGAAAATGCCATACAACAACTGATCCACCAGGCTACTGAATTTGATGATGAGTTTTTAATTACAACTTACAAGGGTAAGTCAAGATGGGTACGTTGTATTGGCCGTTCAGAATGGACTAAGGGAAAATGTGTAAAAATTTTTGGTAGTGTTCAGGATATTCAAGACCAAAAAATGGCAGAACAATTGTTACAACAACATGTACATGATTTGGCCGTTAGTAACCGCGAATTGGAACAGTTTGCTTATGTGGCTTCACACGACCTGCAGGAACCCTTACGTATGGTAACCAGTTTTTTAAGTTTGCTGGAACAAAAGTATAAAAACCAGTTAGATGAACAGGCTAAGCAATACATTAACTTTTCTATAGACGGTGCTAAGAGAATGCGGCAACTAATTTTAGATGTGCTGGAATTATCAAGAGTAGGAAGAATTAGAACCCGAAAAGAAAAAATTGATATGAATGCATTGATACAGGAAGTATGCTCCATGCAAAAAGTCCAAATTGAAGAAACGGGTGCCCTGATTACAATTGATGCATTGCCGGAATTATACAATTACAAAAGCAGTTTATTACAGGTATTCAATAACCTGCTCAATAATGCTATAAAATACCGGAAAAAAAATACAATCCCGGCCATTAATATTACAGCAATGCAACAAAATGATGGTTGGCTATTTGCAGTTGCTGATAATGGAATTGGAGTTGAACAGGAATACTTAGAACAAATATTTATCATTTTTCAAAGGCTTCATACACATGAAAATTATTCCGGCACAGGAATTGGATTGGCAATTGTAAAAAAGATAATAGAACAAATAGGCGGAAAAATTTGGGCTGCTTCTACTCCAGATGTGGGTAGTACATTTTATTGTTGGTTGCCCAATCAATAAGTAACAAATGTTATTTATCCTGTATTTTTTTTAAAACAAAACTATGCTAAAACCAACTATACCTGAAAATGAAATGATGCGTTTACAGGCATTGAAACAATATAATGTTTTGGATACTCTGCCGGAAGATGCATTTGATAACATTGCAAAAATTGCATCATTGATATGTGAAACACCAATTAGCCTGGTTACAATTATTGACAATAAGCGCCAGTTTTTTAAAGCCAAAACAGGGTTACAAATAAATGAAACACCCAAAGAAATTGCTTTTTGTGCACATGCAATTAATAAACCTGATGAATTAATGATTGTGGATGATGCTACAAAAGATAATCGCTTCAAAGACAACCCCCTGGTAACAGGAAATCCCAAAATAGTTTTCTATGCAGGTATGCCATTAGTAACCAGTGATGGGTTTGCATTAGGTACATTATGTGTTATTGACACCCAACCCAAACATTTAACAAACGAACAAACTACCGCTTTAAAAGCATTGGCAGGTCAGGTTCTACAGCTATTAGAGTTGCGAAAAACAAATATTGAATTAAAAAAAACACAAACAAAAATTTTAGAATATTCAAAAGAGCAGGCCACCTTTGCTTACATAATTGCTCATGAACTGAAAGAGCCACTTAGAATGGTGACTAAATTCATGAAATTGTTAGAACAAAAGTATAAGGACAGGTTAGATGCTAAAGCAAAACAATATATCCAATTTGCATTTGATGGGGCACTAAGAATGACCGGATTAATTAACGATTTGCTTGCCTATGCAAAGATTGATCGCGAACATTTAAAGAAAGAACCTGTTGCGACCAGTAAATTAGTATTAGATATTTTATCAATTCAAAAAAATATTCATGGTTCAAATTTAACGTTTGAAGTAGGCGCTTTACCTGAAATTGTAGGTTATCCGGTTTTAATAAAACTTTTGTTTCAAAATATAATTTCCAATGCCATTAAATATCAACCCACACTCCAAAAAATCATCAAAATCAAAATTGACTGCAGTGAAATACCAGACAAATGGCAATTTATAATTCAGGATAATGGAATTGGAATTTCTTCCGACACTCAAAATAAAATATTTACCCCTTTTAAAAGATTGCATTCGGGAGAGCAATATGAAGGCACCGGTTTGGGATTGGCAGTTTGCCAAAAAATTGTTGTAAAACATGGTGGTTCAATTTGGGTTGAGTCGGAAGTGGGTGTGGGTAGTGCTTTCTTTTTTACCATTACGAAATAATAACTGAAAGGTACAATACTCATGCCATACCGTAACCTGATAACCTGGTGGATTGAAAATACAAATTATTGTGTCTGATAATGTTGATTATTCCTTATATTTACTTATCATAAACTCAGCTTGATGAAGAATTTACATTTACTGCTGGTAGAAGACAACGAAGGTGATGTATTGTTAACTAAAGAAGCACTTCTTTCGGGTAAAGCTGTGAATCAGATTAGTGTAGTCAGAGATGGTAAAGCTGCCATAGATTACTTGACCCTTGAAGATGCATCACAAAACAATACTTTACCCGACCTGATATTACTTGATATTAATTTGCCCAAAAAAAGTGGCCATCAGGTTTTGCAATTCATTAAAAATACCGAATACTTAAAACAAATACCGGTAATTATGCTTACTACCTCTTCCTCAGAAACTGATGTGGAATTGGCCTATAAAAACTATGTGAATTGCTTTATTACCAAGCCCGTTGATGTGCAGGAGTTTATGCATGCAGTGCGGGAAATTGAAAATTTTTGGATGAATATTGTAACGCTTCCGGAATAAATAAGCAGGAACCTATGCAAAATCATGCTAAATCAGTTACATTGTTGGTGGTTGAAGATAATTCAGGCGATTATTTATTGTTGGATGAATACTTGCGTGAACGGTTTGAAGAAGTAAATATAACCAGAGCAATTACTTTTAAAGAGGCAACCGGCAAACTACAGCAGCCACATTTTTTTCAGGTAGTATTACTGGATTTGTCTTTACCCGACAAAAACGGGGAAGCTTTGGTGAAAGACACGATGGCTATTGCAGGCGATATACCGGTAATTGTTTTAACAGGATATGCTGATATTGAATTTAGTATTACTTCACTATCATTCGGTATTGCCGATTATCTGCTAAAAGATGATTTACAGCCTGACATCATTTTTAAAAGTATTGTTTATACCATTGAACGGAATAAAGTATTAAGCCTTTTACAGGAATCTGAAAAAAAATACAGCAATCTGTTTCAGCTAAGCCCGCAACCCATGTGGGTATATCACCCCCAAACACTGGAAATTTTAGAAGTAAATCATGCTGCCGAACATACTTATGTTTATTCCCGAAACAATTTTTTAAGTCTGCATATAGCTGATGTTTTCTCAGATAAGGAATTTGCAAAATTTGTTGCAGCAAATACTAACAATACTTCCCTGCAAAATCAGACAGGTACTGCGGTTGTCTACAAACACAAGAAAAAAAGCGGCGACATATTATTGGTAAATATTCTTACCTCAGCCATTGACTATAACGGTGCGCCTTGCGTGTTAATGGTGGTACACGATGTTACCGAACAAACCTTATTAAAACATTCATTGGAAGAGGCATATACCAATATTGTTTCAGTAGAAGAACAGGAACGTGAACGATTTGCAGCCGATATACATGACGGCTTAACACAAAATTTGATAGCTTTAAAAGTGTATTTTTCTTTCCTGCAAAAAAGCATGGAGAAGGAAAATAATGTAATTACAGAAAATATTGTGGATTTATTAGAAAAATCAATACGCGATTGCAAAGATATTGTTAGTAATATTCGGCCCAAGGCACTGATTGATAATGGTTTATTTGCCGGATTAGTTGCACTTACCAAACAAGTAACTGAAGCCGGTGCCTTACACTTTGAACGTCATTTCGATGTGTCGGTAGAACATTACTTTGATTTTAATGCACAGTTAAATATTTATCGGATTGTACAGGAGTGCTTCAATAATTTACTACGGCATGCAAATGCCACAGCTGCCCAGATATCCATAACCCGTGAAGATAAGTACATGAAAATTATCTTTTCCGATAACGGAAATGGTATTTCAAACGAAGTATTAAACCGCCAAAGTAGTTTTCTTTCAATGAAAAGAAGAACAGCTGTTTTAAATGGACGCTTTCAGGTGCAAAATAAGCCTGATAAGGGTGTGCAGTTTATCTTTCATTTTCCTTTAAAAAATATACTCCATTCCGTGCGCTCATTTTAATGAATACAGGCACTTAAAAATGCAGCAATGAAAATTGGTGCTTGTTTTGAATGTATCATGATATGGAATGATGCTTTTTTCTAAATAAGGCTGCAACTGAAACCAACATCCAGGTGGCTTCTAAAATAATAAAGGGCACATAATGTATCAATATACTGGCCAAACAGGAAAGCCCGGCGCCAACAATATTCATCCAAACATACCATACACTTTCTTTTCCAATCAGGTTAAGCAATTGCAGTAAATAGGCCATTAGTAAAATGCAAACCCCCATAAAACCAATCCAGTCAGTTAAATTAAAATGGGTCATGTATATTATTTTGTGGGTATAATCCATTCTACTTCACCAAAACCAAAACTTTGGATAAAAGTATCACCAGTAAGTAAATTACCATACTCATCAATGCCTTGAATGGTGGTGTCAAAAACAGTATTATTTTTTTTCAATTTTACGGTTGCTCCTTTTTTGTATAAGTTTTGATTGTATTGTAGCAAAATATCAGAATAAGCACCTGCCTGAAGTAGTTGGTAATAATGGTTCAGAAAAGGACACAATGCGTGTGCTAATTCCAAACAATCAAATTGTTTACCGGTAATTTGTTGTAAAGAAACCGGGTTGGATAAACATTCGGGAAAGCGGGTTTGTTGAATGTTTAATCCAATACCTACCACCGCCCGGTGCCAGGTACCATTACCCGAAATGCTATTTTCAATTAAAATGCCGCCTGCCTTCCTGTCATTCCAGTAAATGTCATTAGGCCACTTTATGACAGTTTCATTTGCTGTATAATTGTTAAAAAATTTTTGTACGGCCAATGCCATGGCTGCACTAAACACAAATTGTTGGTGTAATGGCAGAAATTCAGTTTGCAAAATAACTGATACAATCAGGTTACTATTGGGTTCGGATATCCAGGTTTTACCCCGCTGGCCTTTGCCAGCCGTTTGTTCATGCGCAAATATAACGGTACCATGTTCCGCCAAATTGGTCTTTATTAGCCCAAGGGCATAGTTATTGGTACTATCAACCGTGCTGAGTTCAATCCAGCGTTGCCCAATGGCGGATATATTGCTGTTAGATGACAAAAGATTGTTACTTTTGACACAAAGATATAAACTGGCCGATGAAGCCCCTCAAAACAGGTTTTTTACATCCGTTTTCAATACATTCAGGTACCGGATGAACTGTTTACAGGGTTCAATCGTTTTGTTTATATTCAACAAATTAAAATTTATTTCATCACTAAAAATTTATCTGATTATTGGCACCTCTTTCAGCAATAAATAACCGCAAAAACAATAAAGTTTCCCGGCTAAACAGGAACTCAAAAATATTTAAAACCATTATTGGCGCAATTCAGGAAAAGA
>JAKAKY010000099.1 GCA_021824365.1 Bacteroidota bacterium
TACTGAAAGTACTATTAGAACGCTGAGTGATTTAAAAGATGAAAAGCTCATTGAAATTCAGTCGGGCAAAATTACTATCATTAATTATCCCAAATTATTAGCATTGCGTAATTAGATTCCGGTTGAAGGTTTGTTTCGTTCATTCATTTGTTTGGTAATTAATTCACCTTGCGTGTTCTGTTCTTCCAGCGTCCAATCATCGGTAATAGAGGCTTCAATCCATACATTGCCCGATTTGCGCAAAATAATGGGTTCAAGGCCATAGCGTTGTAAAAATTGTTGCTCTAATTCTGCAACCGTCATTTCAGGGTAAATACAAAATGGCGTTTCCGGGTTAGCAATTTTATAATCAAGCAGGGGTGTATCATCCACAATTTGTAGTTGATTGGTTGAATTTTTAGCAGATGAATCATGTCCGGGTACTACTTTTGTAAGCATTAAACGCAAATAAGGGAATAGGGCATTAAATTCTGATTGCAGGGTCTGAATATTCTTTTTATCGTCAATGTTTAAGCTCATGTTGCAAATTCTCTGAAACAAAAATATTCGGATGGGTTGGCTTAAATACTGATTTTCATCATGTTTATATAATTGCGCTAAACATGATGGGGCAAAATTAGGCTCCACTATTTTTTTAATCTTTTCAACAGAAACTGAAAGCGAAAACCTATTTTTCCTGATTTTTCTATTTTATGCCCGGTTTCAATCTATTTGATAGTTGAAAAATGCTGAATTTAAATTTTTAAGGGTTTCTTTTTTCTATTTAAAAAGCAGTCCTTACCTTTGCCCCCTTAATGATTTTGAAGTATTCCATTTCATTTTATATAAAAAATTAATGCCGTAGTGGGTAAATGCAGTCTGCATGGCTGCTTTGTCCGCTTTTTTTATTGTAAAATGGGGTGATTCAACATCTGGAATCAAATAAATTGCAAATAGTACTATGGCCATCAAAAGAGACAATCGTCCAAAATCAACTTTTTCAACCATTACCATTAGTCTTGCTTCTCCGGATTCTATCCTGGAAAAAAGTTTTGGTGAAGTGTTAAAGCCCGAAACCATTAACTATCGTACCTATAAGCCTGAAAGAGATGGTTTATTCTGTGAAAGAATTTTTGGGCCGGTAAAAGATTATGAGTGCGCCTGCGGAAAATACAAGCGTATTCGATATAAAGGAATTGTGTGTGACAGATGTGGAGTAGAAGTGACCGAGAAAAAAGTACGACGCGAACGTATGGGGCACATTAAATTAGTGGTTCCGGTAGTGCACATCTGGTATTTTAAAAGCTTACCCAATAAAATTGGCTATTTGTTGGGAATGAGCTCCAAAAAGTTAGAAAGTATTGTTTATTATGAAAGATACGTGGTAATTCAGGGAGGTATTAAAGAAAGTCTTTCTGCCGGCGATTTGTTGTCTGAAGAGGAGTATTTGGATATTATTGATGCCTTGCCCAAAGAAAACCAAATGCTGCCTGATGAAGATCCCAATAAATTCATTGCTAAAATGGGCGCAGAGGCGGTAAGTGATTTATTGGCCCGATTAGATTTAGATGAGCTCAGTTTTTCACTCCGCAATGCAGCTGCTAATGAAACATCTCAACAAAGAAAAGCGGATGCTTTAAAAAGATTGAGTGTGGTAGAAGCTTTTAGAGATGCCAATTCGAGAATTAATAACCGCCCCGAGTGGATGGTGATGCAATATATACCCGTAATTCCACCTGAATTAAGGCCCTTAGTGCCTTTAGATGGTGGTCGTTTTGCATCATCTGATTTAAATGATTTGTATCGTCGTGTAATTATCCGTAATAACCGTTTAAAACGATTATTGGAAATTAAAGCCCCGGAAGTAATTCTTCGTAATGAAAAAAGAATGCTGCAGGAAGCCATTGATTCACTTTTCGATAATAGTCGTAAATCGAATGCCGTTAAAGCCGAAGGTGGTCGTGCCCTGAAATCATTAAGTGATGTTTTAAAAGGAAAACAGGGCCGTTTCCGTCAAAACCTGTTAGGTAAGCGTGTTGACTATTCCGGTCGTTCTGTAATTGTGGTTGGACCTGAATTGAAGATGCACGAATGTGGTTTACCGAAAGATATGGCTGCGGAGTTATTCAAACCATTTATTATTCGTAAGCTCATTGAAAGAGGCATCGTTAAAACAGTAAAATCTGCCAAAAAGTTAGTTGATAAAAAAGAAGCCATTATTTGGGATATTCTTGAAAATATACTCAAAGGCCACCCTGTTTTGTTGAACCGGGCCCCCACATTGCACCGTTTATCTATTCAGGCATTCCAGCCTCGTTTGGTAGAAGGAAAGGCTGTACAATTGCACCCATTGGTAACATCTGCATTCAATGCCGACTTTGATGGTGACCAAATGGCCGTACACGTGCCCTTAAGCAGTGCAGCTATTTTGGAAGCTCAATTGCTCATGCTTTCTTCTCACAATATATTAAACCCACAAAATGGTACAGCCATCACCCTTCCTTCTCAGGACATGGTACTTGGGTTGTACTATATTACAAAAGGTAAAAAGAGCACCGAAACTGAAATTGTAAAAGGCGAAGGAAAAACCTTTTACAATATGGATGAAGTAATTATTGCATACAACGAAAAACGTGTTGACTTACATGCCAATATTAAATTACGCACCCAGGTTCGTAATGCTGATGGTATTTTAGAAAAGAAAATCATAGATACTACCGTTGGTCGTGTTTTATTTAACCAATTTGTTCCTGATGAAGTAGGTTATATTAATGCATTGTTAACCAAGAAAAGTCTTCGGGAAATTATTGGTAATATTATAAAAATAACAAATGTTCCAAAAACCGCCAGGTTTCTCGATGATATTAAAACATTAGGATTCCGCATGGCCTTTAGGGGTGGTCTAAGCTTTAGTGTAAACGATTTAATTGTTCCTGAAATAAGAGATCAATTGTTAGATAGTGCCAAAGTTGAAGTAGACGAAGTTCGCGAAAGTTATAATATGGGTTTAATAACCAATAACGAACGTTATAACCAGGTAATTGATATTTGGGGACGTGTGGATATGCGTATTACTGAAACCCTTATTCGTGAAATGGCTACCGATAAACAAGGGTTTAACTCTGTTTTCATGATGCTAGATTCCGGAGCTCGTGGTTCTAAAACACAGGTTAAACAGTTGGTGGGTATTCGTGGATTGATGGCTAAGCCGCGTAAAAGTGGTAGCTCAGGTAGTGAAGTTATTGAAAACCCCATCCTCTCTAACTTTAAAGGTGGGTTGAATGTATTGGATTACTTTATTTCTACGCACGGTGCTCGTAAAGGTTTGGCCGATACTGCCCTTAAAACTGCCGATGCCGGTTATCTTACCCGAAGATTGGTTGACGTTGCACAAGACGTGGTAATTGCAGAAGATGATTGTGGAACTTTAAGAGGTATATCCATCAGTGCATTAAAGGATAATGAAGATATTATAGAACCATTGTCAGATAGGATTGAAGGAAGAACTTCGTTACACAATGTTTTACATCCTATCACCGATCAATTAATTATAAAAGCCGGAGAAGAAATTAGCCACGATGTAGCCAAACAAATTGAAGATGCCGGTATTGATAGCGTTGAAATTCGTTCTGTGTTAACCTGTGAGGCTAAAAAAGGCGTTTGTGTTCGATGCTATGGTAAAAACTTAGCAACCGGTTACATTGCACAACGTGGCGATTCTGTAGGTATTATTGCCGCCCAGTCAATTGGTGAACCCGGTACACAGTTAACACTGCGTACATTCCACGTGGGTGGTGTTGCAGGTAGCTCATCTATTGAGTCTTCCTTACTGGCCAAATTTGATGGTACCGTACGTTTTGATGGTTTAAGAACGGTAACCACTTTAAACAATGAAGGGAATAAAGTAAATATTGTAATTGGTCGTACAGGAGAAATGCGCTTAATGGATGAAAAAAATGATCGTTTACTTATAACCAACAATATTCCTTACGGCTCAACCTTAATGGTAAAAGATGGTCAACAGGTGAAGAAAGGTGAGGTGATTTGTACCTGGGATCCATTCAATAACGTAATTGTTGCCGAACAAAATGGTGTGATTAAGTTTGAAAATATTATTGATGGTTATACTTATCGTGATGAAGCCGATGAACAAACCGGACACCGTGAAAAAGTGGTTATTGAATCGAAAGATAAAACCAAAATTCCAACCATTATCGTAGAAGGTAAAGATATACGCCAGTACAATTTGCCTGTTGGAAGTCATATTTCCATAGATGAAGGAGAGGAAGTAAAAGCCGGACAGGTATTGGTAAAAATACCACGTGTTTTAGGTAAATTAAGGGATATTACAGGTGGTTTGCCCAGAGTAACAGAATTATTCGAAGCAAGAAATCCGGGTAATCCTGCCATTGTTTGTGAAATTGATGGTGTGGTAGCTTTTGGAAACGTAAAACGTGGTAACCGCGAAATCATTGTAGAAGCAAAAGATGGTATTGTTAAAAAATATCTGGTACCATTAACCCGCCAAATTTTAGTGCAGGATGGCGACTTTGTAAAAGCCGGAGCACCACTTTCGGACGGACAAATTGCTCCTTATGATATCTTAACAATCAAAGGGCCATTTGCGGTGCAGGAATACATTGTAAATGAAATTCAGGAAGTGTATCGTTTACAAGGTGTGGATATTAATGATAAACACATTGAAGTAATTGTTCGCCAAATGATGAAGAAAGTAGAAATTGTTGATGCAGGCGATACCAAATTCTTAGAAGAAGATTTAGAAGACAGGTTTGAATTTATAGACGAAAACGATCGCATCTTCGATAAGAAAGTAGTTACTGACCCTGGTGAAAGCACAAAATTAAGAGCCGGACAAATTGTTACGCTGCGTGAATTAAGAGAAGAAAATTCTATTTTGCGTCGTGCAGATAAGAAATTAGTAGAGGTTCGTGATGCAAAACCTGCCACCGCTACACCAGTATTATTAGGTATTACCAAAGCTTCACTGGGTGTTAAGAGCTGGATTTCTGCCGCTTCTTTCCAGGAAACAACCAAAGTATTAAGCCAGGCTGCCATCCAGGGTAAAACCGACTTAATGATTGGACTGAAAGAAAACGTAATTACCGGACATTTAATACCTGCAGGTACCGGACAGCGTGAGTTTGAAAATTTAATTGTTGGAAGTAAAGAAGACTTTGATGTATTAACTACAACAAGAGAAGCAATGAATTTTGATGAGGATGAATAGTGAACACATACGTTAATCACACCGTTTTCTGTAATTTATCATAAGCCTGTAATATTTGAACCATTTCAATATTGCAGGTTTTTTTGTTCTTAAAATCCTAATTAATTTTTAAAAGTGATGGCTATTTTTTAAAAATGATTGAATTGCCTGTATATTCGTTTTAATTTCTGTGGCGTAGCATTTATTGAATACCACTACAGTTTTTTTTTGATTAAAGGTGATTGCTTGTTGAAAAAAATAATTAAATTTAAATTTTAATATGAAGAATGTTTTACTTATTGTTAACGCTATTTTAGTTGTTGCAGTTGGCTATCTGTTTTATGCACATTTCAGTTCTAAAAATCATCCATCAACTGTTCTAAGTTCTAACAATGCCTTACCGGCCGGTGGCTTTAAAATTGCTTATTTTGAAATGGATTCATTGCAAAATCAATATATACTATTAAAAGAAGTAAGAAGCGCATTAATGACTAAAGATCAGGAAATGGGCAAAGAATTATCGGGTTTAGAAAATTCATTGCGCAATAAATACCAGGATTTACAAAAAAAAGGCAATACACTAAGTCAGGCCGAAATAGCAAGTAGGCAACAGGAGATTATGGATTTAGATAAAAACCTGAAAAATAAACGGCAAATGATGGAGCAGGAAATGCAGGACGAAAGTTTCAAAAAATTACAGGATGTAAAAAAACGTATTGAAGATTATTTGAAAGAATACAACCAAAGTAAAGAGTATGCCTACATTTTTTCGAATGTGCCGGATATGATGTATTATAAAGATACTGCCTATAATATTACTGCCGATATTGTAAAAGGGTTAAATGAACAATACAGGCAGAAAAAATAATTTTAATCATCAATTCATTACCTTCAAGTCCCACAAATGCAATAAAGGGACTTTTTTTATGGATAAAACCTCCTTCAAACCAACATTAGGCTTATTAGATGCTACCATGATTGTAGCAGGAAGTATGATTGGATCCGGAATTTTTATTGTAAGTGCCGATATTACCAGGAATGTAGGTTCTGCAGGATGGTTAATGATGGTTTGGTTATTAACCGGTTTAATGACGCTGATTGCAGCCGTAAGTTATGGCGAATTAAGTGGCATGTTTCCAAAAGCCGGTGGGCAATATGTTTATTTAAAAGAAGCCTATAACCCGTTGGTAGGTTTTTTGTATGGATGGAGTTTTTTTGCCATTATTCAAACCGGTACAATAGCTGCAGTTGGGGTAGCTTTTGCCAAATTCACTGCTTATCTTATTCCGCAGGTGGGTGATGATATCGTATTATTTAGCATTGGTTCATTGCATATTTCTCCGGCTCAAATCCTGGCCATCGCTATTATTGTGCTGCTAACGTATATTAATACCCAAGGTATTCAAAGTGGAAAATTGATTCAAACAACCTTTACCTTAGCCAAATTATTGAGCCTGTTTGGTTTAATCATTTTTGGATGGATAGCCTTACAACCGGAAGTGTGGCATAAAAACTGGACAGAAAATGCATGGCAATTACAACGCCTGAATAAAGATGGTACTTTCCAATCGTATGGAATGGCTGCGGCAATTGGTGCTATCGCAGCTGCAATGGTTGGCTCCATTTTTAGTAGCGATGCATGGAACAATGTAACCTTTATTGCCGGCGAAATTAAAAATCCCAAACGAAATATAGGCTTAAGTCTTTTTCTCGGCACATTGTTGGTATCCATTGTATATGTGTCTACTAATTTGGTGTACACCGGTTTATTACCCATGCAAGCCATTGCATCCGCAGCAAACGATAGGGTGGCCGTTGCTGCCTCCCATGTTATTTTTGGGAATATCGGCACCATCATCATTGCAGTAATGATCATGATTTCAACCTTTGGTTGTAATAACGGATTAATTTTAGCAGGCGCAAGGGTTTATTATACCATGGCCAATGATGGCTTATTTTTTAAAAAAACAGCACAATTAAATAAAAAAGCAGTACCTGAATTTGCATTATGGATTCAATGTGCTATGGCTGCTATACTTTGCTTAAGCGGGAAATATGGCGATTTGTTAGATATGGTTTCGTTTGTAGTAGTTATTTTTTACGTATTAACCATTATTGGCATTTTTATTCTCAGAAAAAAAATGCCTGCAGCAGTAAGGCCCTACCGTGCATTTGGCTATCCATTTTTACCCGCTTTGTACATCATTATGGGGTTAAGTTTTTGCACACTGCTCATTATTTATAAACCGGAATATACCGTGTATGGATTAATTTTTGCGCTACTGGGAATACCTTTGTATTATCTTGCACTCGCAACAACGTCAAAGCAATAATTCATGAATTTCGATTCACTCTTTCAAAGTTTTTCCAATATTAAAGTAGCCGTAATTGGCGATATTATGTTAGATAGTTACTGGTGGGGGCATGTAGATCGCATTTCACCTGAGGCGCCGGTACCAGTTGTGGCATTAGACAAACGAGAATTACGAATAGGGGGTGCAGGCAATGTAGCCTTAAACACTATTTCACTGGGTGCACCCACTACTATTTTATCGGTAATTGGCAATGATGAAGATGGTAAACAATTAACCGGTTTGCTGAGTAAAAATGGTATTGATACCGATTATATTTTAACAGTACCTGATAGGGTAACTACCAATAAAACCCGCATTATGAGTCGTAACCAGCAAATGTTGCGGTTAGATTGCGAGGTAGCAACCGACCTTGATGAAACCACTGAAAATGCTTTGTTACAGCAAGTAGAGCAATATTTTAAAGCGCATCAGCCCAATGTACTCATATTTGAAGATTATAATAAAGGAGTGTTAACTGCTAAAATTATTGAGAAAACAATTGCACTGTGTAAACAATACAATGTGCGCACAGCAGTTGATCCCAAAAAGAAAAACTTCTTAGCTTTTAAAGGGGTAGATATTTTTAAGCCCAATTTAAAAGAGGTAAAAGAGGGGCTTAACCTACTGTTAGAAGAAGTGAATCCACCTGTTTTACAAAAAATACATGCCGAACTATCCCATATTTTATCCCATAAAATTTCACTGATTACCCTTTCTGAAAAAGGTGTTTTTTATCAGGAAGGTGATACTTCTAAAATCATTCCCACACATGTACGCAACATTGCCGATGTAAGTGGTGCCGGCGATACGGTAATTGCAGTGGCTTCGCTGGTATATGCAACCACCCATCAAATAGAATTGGCTGCAGATATGGCCAATATTGCAGGTGGATTGGTTTGTGAAGAGGTGGGTACGGCCGCTATTCAAAAAGAAAAATTTTTGAAAGAGTGCAATCAACTGCTTTCATAGGTTTGTTTAACAATAGTGCAATTTCATTGCATGTTCTTCATTATTCTGTAAATATATTTCAAAATTCTACTTCGTTGATTTGTATAATTTCGAGTTGAAATTTTACAAGTATGTCAACTTATGCATTGGTAATACATGGGGGCGCCGGAACTATTCTAAAAGAAGATATGACACCCGAATTGGAAAGGGCTTATGAAGAAGGTTTGGATGCAGCATTAGATGCAGGTTATGCAGTATTGGAAAATGGTGGTAGCGCCATTAATGCGGTAAAAGCTGCTATTGTATTATTAGAAGATAATGTGTTGTTTAATGCGGGCAGAGGGGCAGTTTTTACCAAAAAAGGTGTGCAGGAAATGGATGCTGCCATTATGGATGGTGCTACCTTAAATGCCGGTGCAGTAGCAGGTGTACGTAATGTGAGGAATCCGATTGAATTAGCCACCGAAGTAATGCAACATAGCAACCATGTTTTTTTAAGTGGAAAAGGATCCAATGATTTTGCTATTAAACAAGGGGTTAAGTTAGAACCCGATGAATACTTTTTCTCTCCCTTTCGGTATGAACAGTGGAAAGCCATTCGCGATAGCGATAATTATTCATTAGACCATACAAACCATCATTTAGAAGAACTGATGCGTGATAAAAAATTTGGTACTGTTGGTGCAGTAGCCTGTGATGATGAAGGTAATATTGCTGCCGCTACCAGCACCGGTGGAATGACCAATAAAAAATATGGTCGTATAGGCGATAGCCCTGTAATAGGTGCCGGTACTTATGCCAATAATGCTACCTGTGGTATTAGCTGTACCGGACATGGAGAAATGTTTTTACGTACCGTTGCTGCACACGATGTTAGTTGTTTAATGGAATACAAAGGCTACTCACTTCAGGAAGCTATGCATGAAGTAGTGCACAAAAAGTTGGTAGCTATGAAAGGCGAAGGGGGAATGATTGGCGTAGATGCACAAGGCAATATTGCCATGGAATTTAACAGTGCAGGTATGTATAGAGCCGCTAAAACCAGTTCAGGTTTGTATGAAATTGCCATTTACGGGTAAATTATACGAAGTATTTACAATCACAATTACATTTGTAAAGTACTAATGTAAATTTCATGGAAAAAATAGCTGTGATTGTTGCAGGAGGTTCAGGCATCCGAATGGGGACTGCTATGCCTAAACAATTTTTATTACTCAATAATAAACCCATTCTTTTATATACCCTGCAAACTTTTTTTGCTGCCTTTGATGATATACAGGTTATATTGGTTTTACCTGCCACTCATTTAGAACCAGGGCATGAAATAATTCAATCCTTGCCAAAAAACCAACGTATACGGCTTGTTGCAGGTGGTAATACGCGATTCCATTCTGTACAGGCAGGCTTGGCATCCATTCCATTCAAAACTGATGCCATTATTTTTGTTCATGATGCGGTACGTTGTTTATTAAGTACAAAACTGATTCAACAATGCTATTATCAGGCTATTGAAAAAGGAAGTGCTATACCAGCTATTCAGGCATCAGATAGTATCCGCCAATTTAAAAATGGTCAATCTTTACCTGTTAACAGAGATGAAATTTATTTAATTCAAACGCCACAGACTTTTCAAAGCAAAATATTATTAACAGCATTTCAGATACCTTATTGTGATGCATTTACAGACGAAGCTACTGTAGTTGAACATTCTGGTACATCCATACATTTAATTGAGGGAGAACATCAAAATATTAAGATTACACGCCCCATTGATTTATTAATTGCTGAAAAATTTTTAGAAGACCCCTCATTGTTTTAAATACCTGATAGGAACAGGAAGTTGATTAATATGTATGTGTAGGTAGGGCTCAGGTGTTGGATGGAAATTTTTATAAAATGCCTGAATGCCTTTTTGAGAGGAACCCTCAAAATCAAATACCATACCTGTTCCGGCAAACTCCTGAATGCATTGATCCAACAAAAAATGATTGGCACTATGTTTACGTCCTGTGTTATTTGTAAAATTTACGATGTTATAAATTCTGTAGTCATCTTTTAAAAAAATGCCTCCGGCTATTAGGTTACCTTTTACATCATTTACTGCCCGGGCAAAAAAATGTAACTGCATTTCTTTTTGTA
>JAKAKY010000100.1 GCA_021824365.1 Bacteroidota bacterium
ATCGATTATTCAAATGGGTCATGCAACATCCGCAACCTTTATTTATTTGTATGGATGCTTCGTGTAAACTGGGCTTTTTCAATAAAAGTGTTTCCAATTTTGCCCATTATTATTTAGATGATGCTCTGGCCCGAAAGCAATTGTACGAGCGATGGACCACCCTGAGAAAATTCATGCCCAATCATAACATTTTAAAACAAAATATTCAAAAACATCATATTCCCATACAATTAATTTTTGGTAAATTTGATCGGGTTATTACTCCCAAGTATGGTTATCAGTTCAAAAAAGGAATTGAACCCTGGGTAAGTATTCATATAATTGAGGCAGGCCATCAGTTATTAAAAGAAAAAAATGCGGCATTAATAGCCACAGCCATATCTAAGTAATATTGTTTCTTTGCAATACCATGTTCATCTGCATTATTTTAACTGTTGCAATTGTATTAACGCTATTTTATGTATGGCTTATTTTGTTATACCGAAAATGGTTTGTAAGCTTAAGATTATTTGATGATACCACAGTAATAGGAGCACACACTTCATTCAGCATCATCATTCCTGCCAGAAATGAAGCGAATAACATTGCAGCCTGTTTAAACAGCATTATTGCACAAAACTATCCCCAACAATACATTGAAATTATTGTAATTGATGATTTTTCTACTGATGATACCGTCGCAATTGTGCAACAATGGCAACAACAGTATGCCAATATTCAACTGATAGAATTATCGAAAGAAGATACACCACCTACTACCAACTCCTATAAAAAATGGGCGATTGAAAAAGCCATACATAATGCTAATGGCAAATGGATTGTTACAACAGATGCCGATTGCATAGCCGGAAAAAACTGGATTAGCAGTTTTGCAAAATGTATTGAAAAAGAACAACCTGCTTTAATTGTGGCACCGGTTAGGTTTATTTATTACCCCACCCTGTTAGGAATTTTTCAGTATTTAGACTTTTTAAGCTTACAGGGTATTACTGCTGCATCTGTTTCAACAGGCGTGCATTGTATGTGTAATGGTGCAAATCTTGCCTATCAAAAAGCTGCTTTTATTGCTGTAAATGGATTTGCGGGTATTAGTCATATTGCCAGTGGAGATGATATGCTGTTGATGAATAAAATTAAGCAACAGTATCAGGGAAAAATTATTTATTTATTACATCCTAACGCAATAGTATTAACGCAACCTGTTCTTACCTGGAAAGACCTGTTACATCAACGCATTAGGTGGGCAAGTAAAGCAGATAAATATGAGGACAAAAGTATTTTTTGGGTATTACTGCTAGTTTATCTTTATAACCTTATTTTATTTACATTACCATTTATTGCCTTATTTAAATGGCAGTTATGGCTATATTGGATTTTGCTGTTAGTCATTAAAACAATTGTGGAGCTTAGCTTTATGAAACCGGTAAGTAGGTTTTTTGGTGAAAATCATTTGCAATGGTTTCCATTATTGCAACCCATACACATAGCCTACACCGTTGTAGTAGGTTGGTTGGGTAAATTTGGACATTATCAATGGAAAGGAAGAAGGGTAGTTTAATGTCTTTACAGAATCAGGCTAACTTTTTTTCAGGAAACCCTACGTACAATAACAAAAACATAAAAGTTAGCAATATAAAGGGCAGAAAAACTATGTTTTTAAGCACTCCTAACATAATTGGTGTTTTATAAATTAAAAAATAAATGAGTTTTCAAAAATCCACTTTTCTGTATTCAGACTTGCAACAGTTATAAATGTTTAACTTCCCTTTTTAATTATTCCTCAATTTCCAACAGATTCTTCAAAAATGCCCCTTTCATTCGGCAAACAAATACAATTTTTCGGCAAACTGATTTTTCAACATAAAAGTCTGGGTATTGGTGTGATGATCATCACTACAGCAATGGTAGTAGCAATTTTTGCTTATATTCACCCGATGCTGCCACTAATGCCAACCGAATGGTGCCCGAAATAGGTAGTAAACCGCCTGGTTTTAGTATTGCCTTACTAAAAATACCGATCTATACAAAGAAAAACAATGAGATAAATGGAATTGTGCATTTTCTGGAGATAATTTATCATGGTAAAAACGATCAGTATCACTATATTCCGGTTACAGTCTATCAGGTAAAGAACGATACTGTTTTTGCACAAAAATATATAGATGAGGACATGACCACCTCTATTCAAATGCCAATGAGCCAATTGGCACAACCTTATATCATCTATACCACATTTTATTTAGGCACCGATACCATTGGCAGGGATATTTTAAGCAAATTACTAATTGGCACCTGAATTGGTTTAGCTGTTGGCATTTCACTCACTATTGGTATTATTTTAGGCTTATTAGCCGGTTATTTTGGTGAAAAAACGGATGCCCTTATTATGTTTTGGTTTATTAATGTAATTTGGAGTATACCCACCCTATTATTGGTATTTGCCGTAACGCTTTTATTAGGCAAGGGCTTTGGGCAGGTTTTTTATTGCAGTTGGACTGACCATGTGGGTAAATGTTGCCCGTATGGTACGCGGACAAACTCTTGCAGTTAAGTCATTAGATTATGTAACTGCTGCAAAAGTGTTGGGTTTTAGTAATTGGCGCATATTATTCAAACATATTTTACCCAATATAGCAGCACCGGTTATTGTAATAGCCGCCAATAGTTTTGCCGGAGCCATTGTAATTAAGGCCGGACTTAGTTTTTTGTGCATAGGCGTACAACCGCCCCAACCCGGTTGGGGCTTAATGATTAAAGAAAACTATAACTTTATTATTACCCATCAACCAGCATTGGCTTTAGCGCCAGGTATTGCCATTATGTTATTGGTAGTGGGCTTTAATTTATTGGGAAATGGTTTAAGCAATATGCCCGGTTCCTTCAACACCGGCAATTGATTGTTTTTCAATGGTTAATTGTTGAGAAAGTACCATCAATATACCGGCTGAAAGCCAGAAAATGCTGCCAATTTTATCGGTTTCAATTAAATCACTTAAAAAATTTAACATTCCTACCATTGCAATGATAGCACCTGTTGTTAAGGCTATTACGGCATAAAATCGGCTTTGTAAGTGATGAAACAAATATTGGGAATAGCCCAACATGGTAAAAAATAATAGTAAAAAAAATACTAAACCCGGCAGGCCTTGCTCTAATGATGTTAACAAGAAATAATTGTGTACCGATGAATGATCGGGATTACTGCTTACCCATGTTTTAAATCCACTATTGGTATAAGCTTTATAATTATCGTAAAAATTATTGGGGCCAAAACCGGTAATAGTTTTATCCATCAACATATTCACTCCGGCTACCCATCGGTAAATGCGTTCGGCATTAGAAACATCTTTTAGAGTTACCGTAGCTGCTAAGTGGTCTTTAAAATTGGGATGAAAAATCGTATGTTGAAAATCCGGTTCAAACTTTAAATACTTATTTTGCTGTACTAACCCATACATGAAAACAATAGCTGCCAAAAAGCCACCAACAATCAACTGCCAAAGCCATTTTTTGTATAACACAAATGCTACCACTACACCCACAAAGCCTGCCAGCCATGCTCCTCTTGAGTAAGATAAAATAAACCCGGCCACCAACACCAACATTCCAACATATAACCATTTTTTAGAAGCATGCTTTGCAGGTGCTAATACTATCATGGCCACCAAAATAGCCATGAGACAAACCAGCATGGCAGAATAATTCACATGGTTACGAAAAAAAGGTGATAAAGTTTTTTTGATTCCTTCAAACGAAAACTGATAGAAGGTATGGCGAACAATTGACTGCATTACGACCAATAACATAGGAATGATTAAATAAACCGCCAATTTTTTAAAATCTTTCTGCCGCTGTAACAGCATGGTTGGCACTAACACAAATGGAACAATGAACCAGCTTTTAGCTAATAAAAATTTGAAGGACAGTATGGGATTTACTGAATAAATACAAGTAATGGCAATCCAGCAAATATGCACTATGATTAAAAAAAACAAGGGATGTTTTAATACGTAGAAAGGAATAATTTCCGGTTGAAGCAGCCATTTAAAAAACAACAAACCGGTAAGTAATATCATTAAAGCTTCATCAGGAAAATTGAGCGATAAGGAATCCGTTACCTGCCATTCGGTTGAGAGCGGCAGCATACACAACAATAGCCAAAATAAAAAATCAGTATGCCGTATAATTCCATTCCACACATAAGGAATGGAAACCCAAACAAAAGGCACAGCTAAAAATAAAGGCTGATGCAGTATAATGCTTAGTACAATAGCCACCACCAAAATAAAGACGGCAGTGATAAATGAATTTTTATGAATAAAATGAATAATACGCATTATTCAATCCGGTTACGAAAATAGATGAGTACTGCCGTTGCAGCAAAAACAAAACTGATAATAGTTACGGTTATTAATACCAATATTGGCTTTGGTCTATCGGGTTTTACAGCAGGTGTTGCTTTTTCAACCACATACAATCCCGGAGCAACATTTTGTATAGCCAATTGTAAATCGGTCAAGTTTTTCTGATATTGTGCTAATTGCTGCAGATACTGTGTTTTATTTGTTTCCAAAATAGTGGCATTGGCAGTGCCGGGCAATGACAATTGTTGTTCCGTTTCAATAATTTTTTGTTGTAAGGCTTGTATTTGGTTTTGCAAACTGTGCATGGTATTTTGATAGTTCAGCAGCCAAAGGTTTTCTTCGCTTTGCTTTAATAAAGCTACTGCAGCATTGGCAATATTTGCGGCTAATAAAGGGTTTTTATCCCAAACACGGATAGCTAATTGATTATTTTCCGTTTTCTTAAATTGCAAATTTTCTTTAAGTAATTTCATTGCTTCAAAGCGACGCAATGCTTCAGTGGAAGCTTTAATACCATAAGTATTCACTAAATGAAAACTATCTGTTAACTGATAGTAAAGTGTATCCAATCGTGTCATTCCATACAACAAATCCAAATCATCCCCATTTCCAAAATAAGAATAAAGCCTTTGTAAATTATTATAAGCCGCCCGTTCTTTATCTGCCAGTTCAGGATTGGAGGGCAACACATACGCAGTTGATTGAAAATATCGGGGAACAAAAAAAAGTGTAATTGCAGCAATTATGAGAGCAATTATTACAACCCCAATCATTTTTTTTCTGTGCAATTGCAATGTATACAACACTTCTGCTAAGTTAAAATTTGTGGGCATAGAAAATGGATTAGAATAAATGTTATTGAATAAGTGTGATTACTGATCAACCACTACATTTCTGCTAAAACTTTCTTCCAGCGAAATAAAGGTTTCAGTACGTTCAATGCCCTTAATATTTTGTAGTTTATCGTGTAATACAAACCTCAGTTGTTGAATATCTTTTGTTATAATTTCAGCAAACATGCTGTAATTACCTGTAGTATAGTTCAGTCGCACAATTTCAGGAATAGATTTTAATTCTTTGGCAACCGTATCATATAAAGAGCTTTTTTCTAAATAAATGCCAATGAATGCAATAACATCATAACCCAGCGCTTTTAAATCAACCGCCAGTTTACGACCCTTTACAATTTTTTGTTCTTCTAACTTTTTGATACGCACATGAATGGTACCGCCCGAAACAAACAATTGCTTCCCCAAATCGGCATACGAAATTTCGGCATCTTCCATCATGGCCTGAATAATTTGCAAATCCAGTTTGTCAAGATTTAATTTAAGGCTCATATTGCAGTTGTTTTTTGAATAAATTCAATTAAAATATAAAAATAATGAACGATTTCTAAATTTTTAAAATTATTGTTGATTTATTTTTAAATAATAGCGTATTATGTTTAATATTGTGCTGTCAAACAAAAAATAAAGTTCTTTATACTGTGGGGTGATGAAACTTTTGGCAGACATGCCCTCTCGTCTCGGGGGTGAGGACAAAAGGATAAACGTAGCATAGAGCCTTTCGCAAGAAAGACCGGGGTTGACCACCGGACTTTGTGTTACAGCTAACTTCCTCGTGTAGGTTCGACTCCTACCCCTACAGCTCTCTCTAATTCTCATGTGCATTTGGGCCTTCGGAGTTTTTACTTTGAAGGCTTTTTTATTGCAACACATTCCTGCCGGTTTAATTACATTTTATGCCTGCATTGCTTTTTACCCGCAGTGCTTCATAGACAAACATACATGCTTTTAATAAACTGTGGTCAAAATTTTCTATTTGCTGAAAAGCGGGTACTTTAAAAGGGTTGTAATAAATACATGGATTATTATTTATAATTTTCCAAAATAATAAAAACTGACAAATTCCATACCCAAAATATTGTAGCCAAATTTTAATACAGCATCATTCAATTTCAATATTGCCTCCTATTTTTGCTACCCACCATGGCACATAAAAAATTAATACGCTTTAAGGCAATAAAATCTTTCCCAAATGTTTTTGAGCTACCCGAAAACATGCAAGATCAGTGGGCAGGCTTCTTTAAAAACAACCACCCACTTGTGTTAGAATTAGCTTGCGGAAAGGGGGAATATACCATAGGACTGGCAAAGTTATACCCACAAAAAAATTATATAGGAGTTGATATTAAAGGTAACAGAATATGGAGGGGTGCTTTAACGGCTTTAGAAGAAAACTTAACCAATGTTGCTTTTTTAAGAACTCCGATTGAAATGATACATCAATATTTTATTCCCCATACAGTTGAAGCCATTTGGATAACTTTTCCCGACCCGCAATTACGTTTATCAAAGGCCAAAAAAAGGCTAACCCATCCCCGATTTTTACGACTTTACCAACAAATATTACAACCTAATGGCATTGTTTTCTTAAAAACAGATAGTCCGGATTTGTATCGTTTTACTAAAACGGTTATCAACTTATTTCAATTAGAATTGTTACAAGATTTTGACAATATGTATGCTGCCGAAGGATTATTGCCGGAACACACCATCAAAACACATTACGAGTTATTAGATATTGCCCAAAGTAATCGAATACATTTTTTAGCGTTCCGCGTTAATCAAACTTTACAGTCCCAAAAAGATGAGATACTCAAAAAAATAATTGTTGAACATGCCACTGATTGAAGGAACTGATTTTTATTATGACGCACAAGGCTATATGGTATTAACCGAAAAATACCATTTAGAAAAAGGCTATTGTTGCGGATATGGTTGCAGGCATTGCCCATACCAATTTGAAAATGTACCGGAACCAAAAAGATCTGCATTAATTGAATCAATTAATACTACTAACACAAATTCTCCAATAAATCCACAATAGTTTGGCAAAGTCACAAAAATCAATACCCATCAAAAAGGTTTTACCCAGTGGGAAAAAAGACCAGTCATTTTTTGAGCAGGTATATGCGGTAGTGGCTTTAATACCCGAAGGGCGAGTAACCAGCTACGGGGCTATTGCAAAATTTTTAGGTACCAAAATGAGTGCAAGAATGGTAGGATGGGCATTGAATAATGCACACCATCTACCTAATGTTCCTGCTCACAGGGTGGTAAACCGAATGGGTATGTTAAGTGGCAAAGCCCATTTTGATACGCCTACACAAATGCAACTCTTGTTAGAACGGGAAGGCCTTGCCATAAAAGATGATTATGTTGTTGATTTTAAGACCCATTTCTGGGATCCTTCTGTTGCTTTGGATATCATGTAGTTATTATTGGTAATAGGGGCTAATCAACAAGTACACAACAGGGCCGGTAACAGCCACATACAACCAAAGCGGCCAGGTATAACGTCCTAATTTTTTATGCAATGAAAACTCGGCAGTTAAAGCGCGATAAGCTGTAAACAAAATAAATGGTAAAATAATGGCTGCCAGAAAAATATGGGTAAATAATATCATTAAATAAATCATCTTAATGGTACCGGTTCCGCCAAATTTTGTTTCGCCTGCTAATAAGTGGTGGGCAATATAACTCACTAAAAATAATACAGATAGTACCAATGCGGTAATCATCAATTTTTTATGCAGTACATAATGTTTGGCTTTTACTGCTATTAGTGCCGCAATTAGCAGTATGGCAATGATTGTATTTACAATAGCATTAAACGCAGCAAATACATGTACATTAAAACCCAGATTAACCGTTAATTTAAAATTACTCAGCAATATAACTGCTGCAAACACTACAAACGAAAATATACCAATCAGTAGTTTGGCCTGAGGGTCATTTTTTTTAATAATGGCACTTAACATTTTTACAATAATTTTCAGGTATAAACGAAAAAATCAGGTATTTTGTTTGGGTACCCTTCCCGGCTTTCTGGTTAATGCATATACAAATACAATAATCATTAACACAATAATTATCCAAAGCCATTTTAAAGCAATAATAGAAGCAAACACTTCACTTTTTTGGGATTTGTCTTTCTCCAACATCAACAAACCAATATCTTTAGCCAGTTTGCCCAATGCTACCGTATCTCTACCATCATATAAACCACGAACAATATAATTTTTATCTAATAAAATAAAAGAAGGTGTATGCAAAAATGCAGTATCCACATTATGCCCATCTATCAATCCTATTTTTAATTCATCAAAAGCAAAATCATAAATTTTCTTTTTGGGTCCGGTTAACATCCACCAGTTATCGGGGTTAACGCCGTACCGGTTGGCATAGGTTTTTAGTGCTGGCACACTATCTCTTTCCGAATCAACTGAAAATGAAATAAACTGTACAATAGAAGAATCTACTACCTTTCTACCTTCTTCATAATTGGAAAAAGATTGTTGCAGTTTGCGCATGTTACGTGTTAATGTGGGGCAGGGATTGGGGCAGCGGGTAAAAAAGAAATCCATTACTGTTATTTTCCCCGGTTTGCCATACAAACTCACCGTATCACCCAACTGGTTCACTAATGTAATGTTAGCGGTATGATGCCAAAAACTATCAGTTACTTCTTTACCTTTCACAACACGGGTTGCAACGCTATCTAACAATAATTTCCTGGGCATTACAACTGCTTTATCGCTGAAGGATTTTAGCATTAAATAGCTCACCAATGGAATAAGGATAGCTATGAGTAGTGCCAGAAGGGCTTTTTTATTCATGTTGCAAAAGTAATGTTGCAGAAATGAAACAACCATTGCTGTTAAACAATGGTTGCTAAAACAGATGTTAAAAATAAATTGACGATCTTATTTCTTTAATCATTTATTCAACCGCTTTTTTCATTTCAATGGTTCCTTTTTCGTGTTCACCAGGTGGTTTTTGTTGAACGGGAATATTGCTTTCCTGATTGTATGGTGCATATTTATTACGCATTTCCCTGAATGAGTTACCATCGGCTAAAAAGGCAATGATAAACCAAACAAACAAGCCCAAAGGCAACACTATGGTCATAATTAAATTTCTTATTTCATGCTTTAAGTGCATAAAGTAAGCAACTATATAAAATGCTTTAGCCAGCATCAAAATCAAGATAATTCCTTTAATTAGGTGTCTGGAAAAGCTTTGTTCAGACATATTTACCATTGAGTAGCCTAATGCCAATTCAATAATGGTTAACACACTTAAAATAATTGTAACCCTGTAAACCTCTTTACGGGCTGCTATTGCATGTTCATCGTCCAATACTCTTAAATCTTCCATATCGTTAAATTTAGATAGTCATTAAATTATACCAGATAAAAACAAGTGAATACAAATACCCAAACCAAATCTACAAAGTGCCAGTATAAACCTGCTTTTTCAATCATTAAATAATGGCCTTTCTTTTCAAATGTATTATTTAATGCCATGATGAGCATAATTACATTGATTACCACACCACTGAATACGTGAAACCCATGAAATCCGGTAATGGTGAAGAAGAAGTTGGTGAAGTTAGTGGTTGATTGTGTTCCATCGGCATTTAAGAATGGATTACGGCCCCACCAGGCACCTTCATGAAAAAGGTGTGTCCATTCCCATGCCTGACAACTTAAAAAGGCTAAACCGCCAATAATGGTAAATATTAAATTGATGACTACTCCTTTTTTATTCATATTTTGACCAGCCTGCACTGCCAATACCATCGTAACAGAACTTAAAATCAAAATAAAAGTCATTAAGCTTACAAACAATAACGGGTAACCACTTCCTAAACCGGGAAAGGAATTAAATACATGGTTTGGGTCAGGCCATCCCTGCGTGGCAAAACGGGTGGTTCCATAAGCAATGAGTAAAGCACCAAAAGTAAATGTGTCACTCATTAAAAAATACCACATCATAATTTTACCATACTCTACATTGAAGGGGCTTTTTCCGCCACTCCACCATTTGGTTGTTGCAGTTGCTGTTGTTGTTGACATGTTGGTTTCTTAAATTACGTTCGCAAATTTATTGGCTAATGTTTAAAAACGGTGCATAAAATGCATATTTTTTAAACCACTTATCTGGCTACATACAGAAATATATACAAATAAATCCAAAGTATATCTACAAAGTGCCAGTAAGTACTAACTATTTCAATAGGAATAAGGCTATAGGATTTTACTTTTGTTCTGAATGCCCTGAAAAAGGTTATCAATAATGCAATCACACCACCTAATACATGCAGTGTATGTAATCCTATAATTACTACTAAAAATGAAGCGGCTGCATTACTACCCGGACCCAATAATAAATCCCCATGATTGGCCATTACTTTAAAACCGAT
>JAKAKY010000101.1 GCA_021824365.1 Bacteroidota bacterium
CTACCGTAGCCGGGTTTTCTAAACTACGTGCAAAAGCACCACTGAGTGTATTTTTCGAAAGCTCAACTTCTGATTCACTAACAGGTGTGCTTCTCATCAATTCAAACTCTTTTAAAAATTCACCTACGGCACTATCTGTTTTTTCATTGCGAACAGAAGCCTCGGCATTAAAGCTGCCAATCAGTTTATCAGGATTTACAGCACTGTAAGCACCATAGGTAAAACCATGCTTTTCACGAAGGTTCATGAATAACCGGGAGGATGCACCACCGCCCAAAATATTATTCATAACCCGAACCGGAATTACATCAGCATCACCGGGTTTAAAAGGTTCGGTTTGTACAAAATTAATGACACTTTGAACAGACACCGGCCTGTCAACTATTGCGATGATGGGTTTATCAGGATTGGAAGGTACAGGGTATTTCGGTTTTGGAACATCTGCCTGCTGCCATTTTCCAAAATACGTTTCTGCTAATTCTTTTGCTTCTTCTTTGGTAATATCACCCACAAAAACCAAATAGCTGATATTCGGTTTCCAATAGGTGGCAAAATAATTTTTAATATTGGCAGCAGTTACATTTTTTACGGTACTATCGGTTTCAATTTCACCATAAGGATGGTTAGCACTATATAATAACCTGCTCACCACATTTCCGGCTATGGAATTAGGATCATCTTTGCTTTGTGCTAATGCCGATAACTCCTTTTTACGAATTTTTTCCAATTCATCGGCAGGAAATGAAGGATGAAAAGTAATATCGGCCATGATGGTAAACAATTTTTTAAAATTAGCAGTAAGTGCTGAACCGCCAATACTGGTAGAGCTGGTATAAATGTTACCGCCTAAAAAATCGATAGCATCATCTAATGCTGCTTTATTCATAGTGGTAGTACCACTCCGCAACAACTGCCCTGCCATACTGGTCAGCCCTGCTTTATTACCTTCCAATAACGGATCACGGTTGACGGTTAAGGATGCTGAGACCCTTGGTAATTTGGTATTACGAACCACAATCACTTCTAATCCATTAGGCAAAGTAAATTTTTCTGTTTTACCAATTTCAATGGATTTTGCAGGTGCGGGAGGTGGCGGAACAGTTCTGTTGATGTTTTCCTGTGCCCAAATTGCAATAGGAGCCAGAAGTAATAATGTTAAAATAAAACGTTTCATAAGTTAATTTTTTGCTTTTATTGTTCTGAAAAGCGCTAACCGGTATTGGCTTGCACACTTGTTATTTCAGAATAATGATTGTTCGTTTACATATAAGGTAATACATTAAAATGTTTTAATTATTTTTTATATTTATCTTTTGTTCCCTTAGGAACATAATACAGAATAACCCGATTATTTTTTACAAAATATTTTTGGGCAACTGCCAGAACATCTTCTCTGGTAACATCGTCTAATTTTTTAATTTCAGTATTAATCAAATTTGCATCGCCAAAATAAACCTGATAATTTGCTAATGATTCTGCTATACCCTGCATTGTAGCATTTCTGGTTACAAATTGTGTGTTAATTTGATTTTTTACTTTTTGAAATTCGTGTTCGCTTACTAATCCGCTTTTCAGCGCATTGACAATCGAGTCCATGTTTTTCTCCAACAATTGTGGTTGCACACCTGAGTTGGAAATGCTATAGATAATAAATAAACTGGCATCTTCCAAAGCATAGTTAAAGGCACCGGTTGCAACAGCTAATTGCTTTTGATCTACCATTACTTTATTCAACTGGGCTGAATTACCTCCCGATAAAATAGTGCTTAACACATTGAATGCATAATATGCTTTAGTACCCTGTTTAGGTGCCCGATAGGCTTCAATAACAGCAGGTAATTGAATATTATCTTCAATTATATCTCTTACTTCGCCACCCAAAGGGGGTTCCGTTATATTGGGGCGGGGTATGGGCAATGTTCCTTTGGGTATAGGGCCAAAATAGGCTTCAATCAGCTTCCTGGTTTCGGGAATATCAATATCGCCGGCTATTGAAAGTACGGCATTATTGGGTACATAAAATGTTTTATAAAACTGTATAAACTCATCTAACCTGGCTGCATTCAAATCGTCCATACTACCAATAGGCTGATATTGATAGGGATGTTTCTTAAAAGCACGTTTAAAAATTTCGCTAATTATACTACCATAAGGCTGGTTGTCAATTCTGGTACGTTTTTCTTCTTTTACCACTTCACGTTGCGTGTTTACGCCCATCTGCTCTATTTTAGCGTGCATCATTCTTTCACTTTCTAACCATAAACCCAATTGTAACTGATTAGCAGGCATTACTTCATAATAATAGGTCCTGTCCTGCGTAGTATTGGCATTGTTTGTACCACCGGCATTGCTAACGTATTTCATGAATTCGCCGCGTTTAATATTATCACTACCCTCAAACATGAGATGTTCAAAAAAATGGGCAAATCCGGTACGACCCGGCAATTCGTTTTTAGAACCAACATGATATAATGCACCCACTGCAACAACCGGTGCAGTTTTATCGCGGTGTAAAATAACAGTTAGGCCATTGGGTAATTTGTACTCATCAAATTCAATTTTTCGGGCTTGTGCCTGTAATTGTTGTGAAAGCATACAAAAGGTTGCCGCAACAAAAAAAAATTTTTTCATTTGCAAGGAATTTATTTTTTAATGTGAACATTTGGATGCACTGCAAAAAGTAATTGAATAAAAACTCTGAGCAATGCGTATAAGTTTGAATACCATCCATGATTTTCGGAGAATGGTATTAATACAAATTTTTAGCAATTTAAAGGAAAAAATATATCCGAAAAAAATTATTTTATTGTTTTTACCAGTTCTAATATAAACTGATTGGTGATGGTTTTGGGATGAAGCCATTGGATAGTTGGATCTTTTTTAAACCAGGTAATCTGCCGCTTGGCATAATGCCGGGTGTTTAACTGAATTAATTCAATTGCTCTGTTTAATGAAACAAAACCATTCAAATAATCAAACAACTCAGTATAACCTGTGGTTTGCAACGCATTCAGGTGCTGCAAAGATTGCAATGTGGTTACTTCCTCTGCCAATCCATCTTGAATCATTGCAATTACCCGTTCGTTAATTCTTTGATATAATTCAGCTCGAGGCAATTCCAACCCAATTTTTATAATTCGGAAAGGGCGTTGAATATTTTTTTTAGAACGAAAATGCAGAATAGATTTACCGGTAACTGCCACCACTTCTAAAGCCCGCATTAAGCGTTGTGGGTTTTGTTGCTCAGCCTGCTCCCAGTAAGCGAGATCTTTTTTTTTAACTTCTTCTTGCAGCCACACTAATCCTTTTTGGTGATAATTATCAATAATACTATTTCTTACATCGATTGGCACATGGGGTATTTCATCTAACCCATTACAAAATGCATCAATATATAAACCGCTGCCACCAACCATTAAGGCTATTGCATGTTTGGAGAATATGTGTTGAACCGCTTTTAAAGCATATTGCTCAAAAACAGCAGCATTTACTTCTTCATGAACAGTGTGAGAATTAATAAAATGATGCGGTATCATTTCCAATTCTGCAGGTGTGGGTTTTGCGACACCAATATTTAGTTCGCGAAAACACTGACGAGAATCAGCCGAAATAATTTCAGTATGAAATAGTTGTGCCATACGCAAAGCCAATGCCGTTTTACCTACAGCAGTTGGCCCTATAACTACAATTATCAATGGGTTTAATGACAACACAAGTAATATTTTTTATAAATACTCAGTATAGTGTGCAATAGGTACGGTTTAAAAATCATCCAACCCCCGCCCTTCTGCATCTTCCGTATTTTCTTCTTTCTCATCTGAACTATCAGCTTCATCGCTTTCTTCGCCAAAACCATCGCGGGCTTCGGTTAAATCAAATTTCTCTTCAATATCTGTAAACTTCTCTCCTAATAATGACTTGGTACCGTATTGTTGAGGACCAATTCCTTCTACACGGGTAATTGCCGGATAATTTAATTTGACGTTTTCTTCCTTACTTATTTGTATTAAAGCCACCAAAAAAAACCAATTTTTATCAAAATCGTATACATAAATAAATTTCTGATTAGGATCACTTACTTCACTTCCAATAGTAGTATCGGCCATTAACAATGGTGTTACTACATACGACTTTTCATACACTGCCAGTGAAATTTCTCTACCACGCTGCCAGGCATCATTGCTTCTATAAAAAGTAGCCTGATGCTTGTTATCAAATTCATAGGCTTTCAATATGGCCAAATGCAAATCAAGGAAGTACTGGGTATGTTTGATGGCAATATCGCGATACACCGCATCGTCTTCTTCTAAATAAACCCTGAATTTTAAAATGGCCATGATATATGTTTTTTGAGGTAGTAATCAGCAATTCATTCGTTCAAATACAAAATATTTATACTGTTATTCTTTTAAAAATGCATCAAAGAAACGAAAAACATTTTAAATGGGCTGCAGGTTAAGAGAAGCGGCTTTTTGCAGCATGAATGTATAGGCATCTTCATAGGTATTGGGAATAATGCCGTCTAAAATAGCCTCCCGAATGGCATCTTTTATTATACCTACTTTTCTACCGGGTGGCAGGCCAAATACCCGCATAACATCTTCACCCGAAAGTGGGGGCTGCCAATTGCGCAAATGATCTTTCTCTTCCACCTCTTTCATTCTTTCTTTTACCATTTCAAAATTTTGAAGGTAACGATGTACCTTTTGCTTGTTTTTGCTGGTTATATCGGCATTGCATAATAACATCAGTGCATCAATATCATCGCCTGCATCAAATAATAATCGGCGAATGGCACTATCGGTAATATTTTCTTTAGTAAGTGAAATAGGCCTTAAATGCAACTCAACTAATTTTTTTACCTGCCGCATTTTTTCATTCATAGGTAATTTTAGCTGTGCAAAAATTTTGGGTACCATTCTGGCACCCACTACTTCATGACCATGAAAGGTAAAGCCATGCCCGGTTTCAAAACGTTTGGTAGCCGGTTTCCCAATATCATGTAAAAGGGCTGCCCACCGTAACCATAAATCATCTGTTTCTTTCGCAATATTATCAATTACCTTTAAGGTATGATAAAAATTGTCTTTATGTCCTTTACCATCAATATTTTCTGCACCATGTAATGCCATCATTTGCGGGAAAATAATAGAAAGAATACCCGATTGACTTAACAAATCAAATCCGATACCGGGTTTAGGTGAGAGAAGTATTTTATTTAATTCATCTGTAATTCTTTCCTGAGAAACAATTTTAATACGATGGGCATCTTTTTGAATAGCATCGAAAGTTACAGCAGCAATGGAGAAATTTAATTGTGCAGCAAACCGAATTGCCCGCATCATCCGCAAAGGGTCATCACTAAATGTTTGAAGCGGATCTAAAGGCGTTTGAATCATTTTTGCTTTTAAATCGCGCATGCCATTAAATGGATCTAACAATGTGCCATAATCGTTTGCATTTAAACTAATACCCATAGCATTAATGGTAAAGTCGCGCCGCAACTGGTCTTCCTGCAATGTGCCCGCTACTACAGTTGGTTTTCTGCTTTGCTCGGTATAGCTCTCTTTTCTTGCACCTACAAATTCCACTTCAAACAAAGTACCGTCAGGTAAGGGTAACTTTATTTGTGCCGTACCAAAATTTTTAAAAAATGCCACGCTTGGATGTGGATGAAACAGCTTTGCTACGGCATGCGCTAATTCAATACCATCGCCCAAACAAACAATATCTGCATCTTTAGTAGGTCTTTCCAGTATTTTATCGCGAACAAATCCACCAATTAAATAGGCAGGCATTTGCAGTTGTTGTGCCGCCCTGGCAATGGTTTCAATTATATTTTCTTCAGTATGTGATAAAATAATTTGCATTGCAACAAAGGTACAAATTGAAAAATGCTTTTTATACACTGATTTTAATGACACATATTGTTTACGCAAATTTGTTTTAAACAACGTTATCCAATTGCTGTGTTTTAAATAGTAAAGGCTGTAATAACTGTGTAGTTTGTATATGCATAGCACAATGAAAATGGCCTTTTGGGCAAGCTGACTTACCATGAATGCCGCAGGGCCTGCAGGTTAATTGTTCAGCTACCTCAACCTTATATTGTTCAGTACTTAATGGCCCGTAACCAAAAGCAGGAATAGTAGAGCAATACACTGCCGTTACCGGTGCATTAACTGCAGATGCAAAGTGCAAGGGTGCTGAATCATTTACATAGTTCATGAATGCAGATTGCATGAGTGCAGCGGACTGCAGAAAACTTAATTGACCCGCTAAGTTTTCTATTTGTTTACCGACACAAGCCATTGCAATGGTTGTACACAAATCATTATCAGTATTGGCACCTAACAAATAAATTATAAATCTATCGGGTATTTGCTGAATAAATGCAATCCATTTTTCGGCAGGAAATTGTTTGGTAAACCATACCGAAGCAGGTGCAATGCAGATATAGGGATACTGTTTAAATTGTTGTACAGATGTTTCTTTTAAACCATCATAATATAATTTAGGCAAGGCGGCCTTTCCATTTGTAAAATGCGCAATAAGTTGCTGATTGCGTTCAATTTCATGTAACGGTATACCATTTTTGCCAAAATGATGTGCAATAGATTTAGTAAAAAATCTGCTGAAAATATTAGTACGAAATCCTATTGTTTCACCAGCTCCGGAAAATACCGTTAAAAAGCCGGTTGCAGCATAACGTTGCACATTAATAACACGGGTATATTGTTCTTTTCGAATTTGAAGTAGCAGTTGAAACAGGTGCCGGTACTTATTTTGCTTTTTATTCCAAACAAGTACTTTTTGTAAATAGGGATGATTTTCAAAAAGTGATTCATTGCCTTTGCGAACTAAAATATACAGGATAGTATCAGGATGTTGTGTATGTATTTTTTCCAATAATCCGGTAGCCAAAACAACATCTCCAATAAATGCGGTTTGAATAAGCAACACTTTCTCCATAACTGCAAAATAAATGCATAATGGGCAGCATTATTCAAATTCCAGTTCATTACTGAAAAACTCCCAATCAAACAACAGGTATTTTTCTTTAAAAAGACAAAGGGGTTTGGAAACCAAAGTGGCTTCAGCATCTGTTTGTATTTCCGTTAAATCAGAAGTAATAGCATGTTTATCAAGCCCCATTTGAAGAATTAGTTCAATAAAGGGCTGTACTTTATCAGAAGGAACATCTACAATTACTCTGGCCATACCCATTTAATTAGCTTCTTCTAAACTACATAAAAACTTTCAGTAAATAAAGTGTTTTACCGTAGTATTTATGAAAACCCAATTATGTGTTTTCTAAATTATTGAATATCAGAACTTATTTACTCAAAAATCATGCAAAATAGTTATGATTGCCTGATTACCCTTTAAGACCCGCCGGGTAACCATTCAATCATGGATAATGACAGTGCTGCTATGCTATCCTCCTGTTAGGTATTGAACAATATCATCTTCTTATTTTTGAATTCATGATAATATAGCTGCAAAACCACTGGTACCTGATCTCTGCTCATTTTAGCCGAGATGTTTTCAATGGTTTTTCTAAAACGTTAAATTAGTTGTTTACAAAAGGGGTTATTATAAATACGAATAGCTACAGAACCATTTTCTGCCAATTCATTTATCGGCAAAACCAATAGTTCCGTGATAAATAACGGTAGCTGGCTTTTGTTGTTGCACTAAAAAATTGAATACAGATAAATCTACTGCTGCCAAATGTTGTAATAGCGCCCTTTATCAACTACCAAGACTACTAAACTTTCCTGTGACGAACCTTGCCTAATGAAAAAATTTTTATAGACTGCATCAGCGCTGGTAGCATCACAACCAATACGCCAAATGGTATCGGCAGGGTAAAATATTGGCGCCGGATGCTAATACCTAAAGCGATTGAAAGATATCTTTTTTAAACAAATTTATATTGCAAAACTAACAGAATTGAACACATTGAATGGTATACATGCTTATTTTTATTAGCCCTGCCGTATTTCTGTTACTGTTTATAATTATGTTTGCGAAAATTTTTTTAATGGAATTACAAACACGCATTATTGAAGCCTGGAATAACAGAAGTTTATTAGAAGAAATAATATACAGCGATGCTGTAAGGGAAGTGATTAAAGCTGTAGATAAAGGCCAATTGAGAACTGCCTCTCCCACGGAGGGAGGTTGGCAGGTAAATGAATGGGTAAAACAAGCCATACTGCTGTATTTTGCCATTCAACCCATGGAAACCTATCAACTACCTCCTTTTGAGTTTTATGATAAAATGTTGCTGAAAAAGAACTATGCAGCATTGGGTGTTAGGGCAGTGCCACATGCAGTAGCACGTTATGGGGCTTATTTAGCCAAAAATGTAGTATTAATGCCCAGTTATGTAAACATTGGTGCTTATGTGGATGAAGGTACAATGGTAGATACCTGGGCTACTGTTGGCAGTTGTGCACAAATTGGCAAGCATGTACATTTGAGTGGCGGTGTTGGTATTGGGGGGGTATTAGAACCTTTACAAGCCAGTCCGGTAATAATTGAAGATGGTTGTTTTTTAGGCAGCCGCAGTATTGTGGTAGAAGGTGTAAGGGTAGAAAAAGAAGCTGTTTTGGGCGCTAATGTGGTATTAACAAAATCTACTAAAATTATAGATGTAAGTGGCAATACACCAAAAGAATACAAAGGCTATGTACCCGCCAGAAGTGTAGTTATTCCGGGTACTTACCCTAAACAATTTCCGGCAGGAACCTACCAGGTTAGTTGTGCTTTGATTATAGGGCAAAGAAAATCCAGCACCGATTTAAAAACCAGCCTGAATGATGCATTGCGTGATTTTAATGTAGCAGTATAGTTTTATTGAAAATACTGCCACAGGCAGCAAATTTTATTGCCTGAATTTTTGAATCATGCTAACAAAAAACAGAACAGGAATGGCCGGAGGCTTTATAATAGCCATTCTTGGTGCCTTGCTGTTTTCAACCAAAGCTATTTTTGTAAAACTCGCCTTTCAGCATACGCAGGTATCAGCCATTCATTTACTGGTATTGCGTATGTTGTTTTCATTACCCTTTTATCTGGTTGCAGGCATTTATGCCCGCTCAAACAGTAGCCAAAAGTTAACCGGCAAGCAATGGATTGTATTGGCAGTAATGGGCATTTTTGGTTATTACCTTAGCAGTTTGTTCGATTTTATTGGGCTTCAATTTGTTTCAGCAGGTTTAGAAAGACTGATTCTTTTTTTGTACCCAACTTTTACGGTATTGATTAATACTTTCTATTTTAAAACTAAATTAAAAACAACCCAATTAGCCGCTCTTATATTAACCTATATTGGCATTGGCATTGCTTTTTGGGGTGAAATAAAGTTGGATGCCGGAAATGCGCATTTTTACTTAGGTATATTCATGATTTTTTTATGCGCCATCACCTATTCCATTTACTTAGCAGGTACCGGAAAATTGGTGCCCATTATTGGTGCCACCCGTTACACAGCTTATGTTATGCTATTTGCTACCTTGGGTGTTTTTACGCATTTTTTAATTACCGACCATCAAAATATCACCCTACTGCTACAACCCGGTTTATTGGTGTATGGAGTTACATTAGCCATGGTAGCAACGGTTTTACCTTCTTTCCTGCTCAATACAGGCATGAATAAAGTGGGTAGTAATAATGTGGCCATCATTACCAGCATTGGCCCGGTTTCCACTATTATACAAGCACATTTTTTTCTTCATGAACCTATCTTTTTTTTACAATTAGCCGGAACCGCTTTGGTGATTGTAGGTATTTTTTTAATTGGGTGGAAGCCATCCACACCCTAAAGATGCCTTACCAAATAAAGGGAATTAATTTTTTCGTTTTTTGCATGTATTGCCAATAACTCTGATTTTTTATAACTCATAATTTTTCTTCCCTCGCATTTTAAAATGTAATACATTTAACAAAATCATGGCTGTCAGCAAACACCACCAGGTAAAACAGAGGTATAATATACCTATGGCAAACAATATAACTGATGTATACATGGGGGGTGACGAATGTAATGATAAGGCCCGGCCCCACTAAAACAACATCTTTACCCGGTTTGGGCAAAATGCGCAAAGTTGAAGAGCGTATACTCAGCAGCACCCAAGCCAATAAATATTGCTGAAAGTGAAAGGAATACAATTACCATTATATTCCAATGAAAAGAGTGAATCGATTCACTCTTTTCATTACTAACATTACTGCAATAGCAAGCATTTGTATAGTCACCAGCCCATAAGAAATAACATTAAACTTGAAAACCATGCTACAATTTTAGCCCGTTGTAGCATATTCACTTTTGCAACCTGATTTCATTTCAATAAAACTGACAGAAATACAGCAGTTTTACTGTAAAATGTCATTTTTTCTTAATTTATTCAATTCAACTGTCAAAAAGTATTGAAAAGTTAGAATTGCACAGGGTTTGATAACTTAAATGTATACAAAAGCTGAA
>JAKAKY010000102.1 GCA_021824365.1 Bacteroidota bacterium
GCAACAGTTCCGGCTTGAAACGTACTATTGAACAACAAAATATATTCCCAACTTTTTGTAGATTTATTCAGCAACGGTAAGCCAGGCTTGACGGAAGTTGATTCCACAACTGCTTCAATGCTGGGCCGTTGGCGGTAATTTTTGCCGATAGCCTCAATTAGTTAAAGAGTTTTATTTTTTGCCTAATTTTGGCATATATGACAACTAAAGACAACATACTCTCGATACTAAAAAAGCACAAACCAGAATTGTCAAAATTCGGGGTTTCAGGCATTGGACTTTTTGGTTCATACTTGCATGACAAACAGACAAGTAAAAGTGATATTGACCTACTCATAGATTTTGACCCCGAGAAAGAAAATTTTGATAACTATATGGCTGTTTATGACATTTTTGAGAACCTCTTCAAAAATGAAAAAGTTGAAATTGTTACTAAAAACGGATTGAGTAAACATATTGGTCCTAAGATTTTAAATAACATAATTTATGTCTAAGGAACCAATAGAATATTTAAAGCATATTGCTGACGAATGTACTTATCTGCTTTCACAAAGTAACAACCTTTCAAAAGACGACTTTCTTGATGACGAAACTTTGAAAAGAGCTGTTGTAAGAAGTTTGGAAATCATCGGTGAGGCGACAAAGAAAATCCCTGCAGACTTTAAAGTGAAATGGAGTTCTATACAATGGAAAAACTTGGCAGGAATGCGAGACCGTTTAATTCATGATTACATGGGAGTTAACTACTCTATTGTTTGGGACGTGTTTAAAAATAAAATTCCTGAACTCTACCAGCAAATTTCAGAAGTTTTAAATGACAATAAATAAAACTACCGCCAACAACATGTTTTTGAAAAATGTTTGCAGCTTATCTGTCATTCATAATAACTTTAAACTATCATATCATTTATCCCATGCGTTCATTTTTAAAGTCAGTAAAACAGGCAATGAAAGGCATTTTAATGTTTTTCAGACATGAAAGAAACGCAAAAATACAGGGCTGCATAGCCATCATTACCATTGCATTAAGTGTTTGGCTACATATTTCCGGTATAGAATGGGTATTAGTGTTACTCTGTATTGCATTGGTAATTGGATTAGAAATGTTAAATACAGCGATTGAAAAAATCGGTAATCAGTTAACCACTGATTTACATCCTGACATTAAAATAATTAAAGATGTGTCAGCAGGTGCCGTACTATGGTCATCTATATGCAGTGCCATAATTGGTGGCATTATTTTTATTCCCAAAATAATACATCATATTTTCAACACATAATAAAAAACCGATACGAACTAAGCACCGGTTTTTGAAATATCGTCAATTGGTTCATTAGAAATCTAACCCCAACGATAAATAGAACACAGAAGGGCCTCTAAATACACCTTTCATGGGCCAGCCCAAATCAGCACGAATAAAATAACCCAGTAAAGTACTTCTTGCTCCAAAGCCATATCCACCGGCAAATGGGCCTAAACCACCCGCATCTAACCGAACATTAATAGGATTGCTTTGTGAATTGGGAGAAGGAAATATTTCGGTAGGCCTTTTAATACCATTAAACTTACCATTCCAGGCAGTACCCAAATCAATAAACTGTACTAATTGAAAATTACGTAAAAAAGCATTGTTAATTGGCCGGTTGAATAAAGTAGAAAACAATGGGAAACGAAGTTCACTATTAATGACCACGGCATTATTACCATTGGCTATATTTTGATTATAGCCACGCATATTTAAAGCCAATGATTGAAAGGCGTAGGTTTGATCGGGTGCAGGCTGATTAGCACTATTGAATTTCGGGTTTACCCAACCATCTGTTCCACCCAGATAATAAATAATTTTTTGGTTGCCGAAGCTAAAATCGCCGGCTGCTCTGGTTGCCCATATAAAATTGCGATAAATTTTATAATAGTTTCTGGCATCAAAGCCCAAGTTATAGGTTTGATTACCACTTCCGCCGGTAGTTCCTGCAATGGGTTCATTAATGTCGGCATAAATTTTCCAGCGTAAACCATTCCAAATATTTTGGGCAGGATTTATCGTATTATCGTAAACATACTCAATATGTCCTACTAAATATTGCGCACTGGTATCATTTACTTTCAATGAAAACTGATCGGCCGGTTTTATAACGCCCAGGTCTTTGCGTAGACCAAAAGTTGCCCTTAAACTTCTTACCTCATCAAATGGATAAGCCACATTGAATTGATATAAGTTGGTAATTAACTGATTATTGTAAGGGTTGGTATTGAAGAAATTAGTTTGGGTACTACGATAATAAGTAACGCCCCAATCCACTCTTTTTTTCAGGTTTTGAAAAGAGAAGAAGAAGTCTTTGTCTTTTAAAGAGGTGCCGAAGCGGATACCTCCAATAAACTTAATGTCTTCCATTAAATCGCTCACACCGGCACGGAAGCTCCAGTTAATGGCGCTACCATTGTTTAACTGAATGGGCCCGGCACCACCGGCATAAGGTTGATATCTGTTTACCAATATGTTATTGGTTATGCCGGCCAACAAATAATCTGCACTAAACTTTAAACGATAGTTAAATAATTTGGTTTCTCGTAAATAATTATGCTGATTGGGTGCACCCGATGCATTATTTCCTGAAATATTGGTGTTAGCTATACCGGACCCTGATGTTGCCGTATCAGCTTCATTAGCAAATTCATTTTGAAAAAAGTTTTTGGGAGCCGGTTTTACAGTATCGGTTACTGCAACAGGTGGTTTCTTTTTACTATTATTGGTATAATTCAAAGGTTTACCCTGTGCAATTTTATTGGCATTCATTACCTCCTGCATGTATTGCGTGGGACGTGCATTTACATTTCTTCTGTTCAATGCCGTTGCATCTACTTTTAATTTGTATAAATATTTAAAGTCGCCTTCCTGTCTTGTTTCACTTACCTGATCATTATTACCCGACACTCTTGACTCTAACAATGAACTTTGGTAATTGGTTATTGGGAAGGAATATGTTGAATCTTTGTATACCTGGAAATAACTGATACTATCCGCTTCGGGCTTACGCCAGGCAGCTAAAGTAGAATCCAATTCTTTTACAGAAGGGTTGCGTAGCATTTCAGTTCCAACGTAATAGAGTGTGTCAAGCCCCTCCCGTTGGGTAGAAAAAAATCCTGCCCAGCGGTTGGCAATACCGTTTTCATCACTTACATAAGTAAAGTGGTTGGTATTGTATTGCATGGGATAGATGGCATTGCCATATTTTAAATTGGTAAGTTGTGTAATTTGTTTGGTTTTACTTTTGTTTAAAATATCAACCAGAAAAATATTGAAACGGTAGCGGCTGGGTAAAACCGTATCGTTACTGGGGGCATTTGGGCCGGGCCTGTTAGAGGAAAAAATAATACCTGATCGATTGGGGAAGGAAACGAAACTGGGATATAATTCATCATACACGTCATTGGTAATTTGTTCTACTTTTTGATCATCTATTTTATAGATAAACAGATCGGTTTGGCCTTTTTTAACGGCGCTTAAAATGAGTGTATTGGCATCAAGCATAAAAGAAGCATCATTAATTTGCTCAAATCCGGTAATTTCCTGTTTATATCTTTTATATCGTGCTAAAACATCGTATACAAACATTTTTATTTTGCCTTTATCCCAATAAATTATCAATAATCTGGTTCCTTTCCCATCCCAGGCTAAAATAGGGTAGTTGGGATTGATATCTCCTTCATTGGTACGTACGCCATAATCTAATAATATTTTTGTATCATAAAAATTTTCAACATATTTAACCCTGTAAACACCTTTCTTAAATTCAACTACTGCATAGTTATTACTGCGCGGATTGGGATTTGCCTGAAAGCGGAAATAATCATTTTTGCTGACATCTTCCGATACACTTAATACGCCTTTGGGCGCATTCCGTCTTTGGCGGATATCTTTATAATAGCGGTCTTGCATTTGCTGCATAAAATTGTCTAATACTTCTTTAAATTTTTTCTTACAAATTTTTTCAGAAGCACTATTCAAACTTTTATATATGCGGGCTAAGTACAAAAAATAAGTTACATTTTCTTTTCTGTAATGTTCTGCCATATAATACCAAAAGGCATTTCCGGCTAACAGCGGTTTATCAAATGCAAACTGGTAAAAATTATTGTACTTTCCGCTTAACATGGCACTTTTTAACTGGTCATCTTTTTCAGTGCTCCAATTTTCAGCAGCATAAGCCACATAACCATCAGTTAACCATTGCGGTAAATCGAGTAATGCCTGGTTGCTGGCAAATTCGCCAATATCATCGCCAAACAATATGTTATCGGTTAACACTTTTGCAATACCCTGCCTGATTTGATTGCGTAAATGATTGTGGTTACCATCAAAAAACACCACAATTTTATTGTTCACTAACTTAGTAAGTCCGCCGGCATTTTGCCAGTCGATACCAATGCCTATATTACTTTGTTTAAAATCGTTGTAACTATTGTATACTACAATATTTGCACGGCGTTGCAAACTATATTCAGTAAATTTTTCTAATTCCGGTAAATTATCTTCTGCTACCTGAGCTACAAATTTCCCTAATGCAGTACCACCCTGATTAACATAAGTATTAAAATTTGGCGACTGGTAAAATTTCCATTTAAACTTATTATACTGCACCCTGTTTTTCCCAAACTCAACCATATTTACCTGTGCCGATATTGCCATAGGTAAAATGATACAAAATAAGATAGTAACTTTATGAATGATTGGTTTCATTTGCATATCCGGTCAATATTTAAATAATGTTTGAGGCATCAGAATCCTTTGTCCAAAATTTTGAAGTGAAGATATTGGTCAATTCATTTCTAATTCCTCAATACTTGTTAAAATTAAGTAATTACCCATTATCAATTTAAAATTAAGCACATGTTGCACATTAAAGTTTTTACGTTTAACCCTATTCAGGAAAATACTTATCTCATTTATAATGATGCCTTAAATGCTGTTATTGTTGACCCGGGCTTTTATTTTTCGTCAGAACAACAGGTTTTCAGTGATTTCATTCAAAAAAAACAATTAACGCCGACACTCCTCATCAATACACACTGCCATTTAGACCATGTTTTTGGCAACAAATGGGTACATGACTACTATCAGTTGGAGCTATGGGCCCACAAGGATGAAATTCCCATGTTGGAATTAGCTCCCGCTTCAGGGCAACAGTGGGGTTTGCCATTTGATAACTATACCGGAAACATACATTTATTACAGGAAGGAGATAAAATATGTTTAGATGAAGATGAATTTGAAATTGTAGAAGTACCCGGCCATTCACCTGCCAGTATTTGTTTACACTATGCACCTCAAAAAATATTAATTTCAGGCGATGCATTGTTTAGGGAAAGCATTGGCAGAACCGATTTGCCCGGCGGCAACCATCATCTGCTGATCAAAAACATTAAAGAAAAATTATTTGCTTTACCCGGGGATACAGTAGTTTATCCGGGGCATGGACCGGCCACAACCATTGGGCATGAAATTCGTTTTAACCCATTTCTGCAATCTTAGTTTTATGATTTTTTTGCTTTTTGAATGGCTTTATTGTACGCCATAATAAACATGGCGCCTAAATTGTTTTGTGGTGGAACATAATCATCAAACTTTTCTTTATACCCACCGGTAAACTTACTTTGCAGACCACTCCAAATTTTTGTCCAGTCTAAATTCTTGCCTTGCCGTAATGTTTCGGTAATAGCTTCAATCAATGCCATATTTACTACACCGGTACCTACCTGTTTGGATGCGATGATATGTGATTCAGGACAAATTTTCAACACATCATTTAAGCTATTGTAACCGCCACAACTGCCTAGTAAAACTACTTTGGCTGAAGGAAATAATCTTTTAATGGTAGCATTTACATAATAGCTATGACCACGATGAATGACAACTGTGGGGTCTATATTGGCCGAATCTAAATAATTGCATAAGTGTTGTTGTGCAGCATCATCTAAATCCTGCTCCGCATCTAATGGCTTGTTGGCATAAATTTCAACAGGTGTGCCTTTTATTGATTTTACTTCTACCCATTCCGGTTTATTTACAATGCGCCAATTGCCATTATTAAAGTTGGCTAAAAAAGCATTGAAAATATTTTTGCCATCTTTATCACCATAAAAAAACTGCTGTATAATTACTTTACCGGAACCATCTTTTAATAATGACAAAGGCATTTCATATACCGGAATAATACCTAACTGTGCCGAAACATCAATATGATTTGCCGGATTCATGGATAAAAAGATAGTATTCAATATATTATAAATTATAATACCCCGTTCATTCCGCATACGCCGGTTGAATTGCAATTGTTGTTGTACCTGCGTTAACATTAAATTTCTGATACGCTGATCATTAATACTGGCATAGGAATCGGCCACATCTACCGCATCTTCTAATGTGGTGGTTTTTTCTAATCCGTTTACAAACCGTTTAATTAAATTTTGAGCGGTTGATTTATCCATTCGCTTTAAAAAATCATCTAATACATTATAGGCTGCTGCCATTCGTACAAACTTCTTATAAAAATCATCGTGTACCCAGGCCAGTAAAGTATCGGAGCGGGGAATGGCCATACGGGGGAAAATACGGTTGTAAACACCCAGATAACTGCTGGTATAAATATCATCTTCACCCAATACACATAAATAATACAAGTCTTGAGGAGCCAGATTATCTAATACTTTAAACCGAACGGCATCATGGGGTTCATCGTGCAACCCATTTATTTCATTGATATAATGTTCTACTGCTTTTTGTTTTAGTTTATCGGTTAAAACTTGTTTAGCATAAGGTGTATCGCATATTTGCATGCGGGCAGCATATTGTATTTCGGTGTTTACCAATAGTTTATAGAAGGGGTCGTCGGTATCTTTTAGTTTCTGAATAGAATCAATCGTAATTTGTTTCCGGTATATTTCATCGAGAAAAGCAAAATAAATACGGCCACCGGGCAATTTTTCTATTTGATAAATGGTTTGCACCAACGGATCATTCACTTTTTTGATTTTTTGTGAAAGTTCATTGCCGGCACCGAGGTAATCATAAATCATATCCGGACTCCTATGGGCTACTAAGACAATGAGGCTATCCGCAAAAGGTACATTCAAATTATTGCCAACAATATTTAAAATATTATCAGGATTTTGACGGCAGTTTTTCAATATTAAAATATTTTTTGCATCATTAATGCCCTCATTATTTTGCAACGCAAAGTTATTCACTAATAAATTACCAATAGCCAAATCATTATCGTTTACAACAGGGGCAATGGATGCATGATTTTTTTCAAGCGCAATGGCATTTTCATATGCTATCATTAAATCGCCCAGCATTATCCCTTTAATTAATCCGGCTTTGTAAGCCGTGGTAAAATTTTCCAACAAACTATAAATACCCCTTAACCATTTGTATTTATCATTATTGCTGATGGTACTATCTAACTCAACCGAAGCCCGCATGTTATGTACAGTGCTTTGCAGCATTTGGGTAATTTGCAAATTCACATCAATATCATTAGTGGGGGCAAATAATTGATCTTTATTAGGAGTAAGGTTAATAATATTTTGTTCTGCCTTTTTAATATTATCGTGAATTAGCTGGCGCATATGCGGTATAGCAGGCATAGTTAATTCAGGCTGCGCTTGCAAAACCATTACACTTAATAAACATAAAACAGACAGATAAAACTTTTGAGCAACTCGCATATTCATCAAAAATAAAGGCATTTATGCAAATTTTTCGTTAATGGAGTTAACAATTAGATAATCTGCACCATGTAGGTGAATGCAAAAACAGTAAGTTAAATTTGTGTAAATTTAATGTTACCATGGAAACAACAGCTAAGCGAATTTTAATTGCGGATGATGAGCCGGATATTCTGGAGATTATTAGTTACAATTTAACCAAAGAGGGCTATGAAGTAATTACCGCAAAAGATGGCGATGAAGCAATTGAAAAAGCCAAATTAGTAAAACCGCATTTAATTATATTAGATATTATGATGCCGCATAAAACCGGCATTGAAGTATGTGCCATTTTAAGATCGCAACCGCAATTTCAGCAAACCCTTATTATTTTTTTAACAGCTTTAAGCGACGAACCCTCACACATTAAGGGTTTAGAAACCGGAGCAGATGATTATATCAGCAAACCCATTTCACCGAAAATGCTCATTAGCCGTGTAAATGCGCTGTTTAGAAGGGTTCAGAAAGAAGATGGCAAACCACTAAAAGTGGGTAACATTACCATTGACCCCGTAAAATTTGTGGTTGAAATAGATGGTCGTGAAATTATGCTGGCCAAAAAAGAATTTGAATTACTGTTTTTGCTGGCTGCAAAACCAGGCAGGGTTTTCTTAAGAAACGAAATACTTTCCCAGGTTTGGGGTAATGAGGTAATTGTTGGCGATAGAACCATTGATGTGCATATAAGAAAAATACGGCAAAAACTGAATTTAGATTGCATTACCACTGTAAAAGGTGTGGGGTATAAATTTGATATATAAATTATAGCAGGCAAAATAATTTATGCGAATACTTGTTATACAATTACTGGTTGCTTAGCTTTATGCATATTAGCCACTATGTTAGAAACCAAAAATTTATCGCCACAGCAATTATCTGCCTTAACTGCCCTGTTTCTGGCCATCCCAATAGGTTTTGCATTTTTTTTAATTGAAAATGTATGGATTGGCGCAGTAGCATTTATACTCACTTTTATTGGCAGCTATTACCTGATTGGGTTTGTGTTGGAATCGTTTATTTACCGAAAAATAAAGCTGATTTATAAATTCATTTACCAAACAAAAGCCAGCAAAAGAGAAGAAACCTATTATAAATACATATTACCCCAAAAAGGCATAGATGAAGTGAGAGAAGATGTAGAAAAATGGGCAGAACAAAAAAGTGCCGAAATAGAATTGCTAAAACAAAATGAAGCCTACAGAAAAGAGTTTCTTCAAAACTTAGCGCATGAATTTAAAACACCCATTTTTGCCATTCAGGGATATGTAGATACCTTATTAAGTGGCGCAATCGACAACCCTGAAGTCAATAAAAAGTTTTTAGAAAATGCTTCTAAAAATATTGACCGGATGGTGAATTTGGTGGAAGATTTAGATGAAATTTCCAAATTAGAAAGCGGTGAACAACCGCTTTATAAAGAAAATTTTATTATTCAGGATTTAATTAAAGAAGTTTTTGAAGCACTCTCCATCAAAACCAACGCCAAACAAATTAAAACCAGCATAAAAAAAGGCTGTGAAGCCCCGGTATACGTATTTGCCGACAAAGAAAAAATAAGGCAGGTACTCAATAATCTGGTAGTAAATGCCACTAAGTATGGCAAAAACAATGGTACTATTATAGCCAGTATCTACAAAACAGATGGCATGCATGTTTTAGTAGAAATAAGTGATGATGGCATTGGCATAGCCGAAGAACATTTACCCAGGGTGTTTGAACGTTTTTACCGCACTGACCGGGGAAGAAGCCGAAACGTTGGCGGCACAGGTTTGGGATTGGCCATCTGCAAACATATAATAGAAGCGCATGGCCAAACGATACACATAAGAAGCAAAGTTGATGTAGGCACATCAGTTGGTTTTACCCTTACTTCTAAAAGAAATTAAAAAAAGCCCCTATGAAAATAAGGGCCGGGCATGAGAAAATCTACTGTACTCTTGTTGCTCTTTAACTATGAACTAATTTCTGAATGCAAAGTACGTGCCCCAATATGAAGCCATTGTAAACACAATGCAACCAAATCATTAACATTTTGAAGCCAAAGTTTAAAAGTCTGTATTAACAAATTATTAATTCTTTTTTTTACCCAAGGCTTCCATCCCATAGCTTTACTTTTGTCCAAATTTTTTCGATTTATGGGATTAAACACGATTGGCAGGATATTTATGCCCAAAAACAAAATTTTCTATGAGCTTTTTGAGCAGGTAGCTGATACCGTTTGCGAAATGGCAGATATGCTTAAAAAAGTAGTGGCAGAGCCCGATCATGATAAAAGAGCCCCACTGATTAAGCAAATTGAAGACTTAGAGCACAAAAATGATGACCATACCCATAAAATTTTTACAGAATTAGGCAGAAATTTCATTACTCCTTTTGATAGGGAAGACATTCACTATTTGGCTACTGCATTAGATGATATTGCCGACTATATTTATTCCTCTTCAAAAAAAATAAACTTCTACCATATTAACCCTAACGATAGTGGCATTCAAAAAATGGCCGAGTTAATTTATCAGGGTTGTAATGAAATTAAAAAAGCGGTATACGGCCTGCGTGATATGAAAGATTTGCGTAAAATGACAGAGGCCTTAGTTAAAGTTAATTCTATTGAAAACCAGGCCGATGATGTTTTTGACATGAGTATTGAAATGCTTTTTCAAAAAGAAAATGATGCCAAAGAAGTGATAAAAAAAAGG
>JAKAKY010000103.1 GCA_021824365.1 Bacteroidota bacterium
AATTGGGGTAACTGTTGCTGTAATAAGCATTGGTAAGATGGTAATTAAAATTATTATAATTAGCCGGGTCATACATTAAGCCGGTGGCAATAGGCCTGTTAAGATTATCATATTGGGTATACAACCATTTTTGTGCATTGCGGAGATTGGCATCCTGCATCATTACCAAACGTCCTTTACCATCATATACCATCCAGGTTTCGCCGGCAACGGGTACTTTTTTAATAACCATTCGGTGCCGTTGGTCATACTCATATCGAAAGCATAATTGATCGGAAATGGATGCGCTGATTAACCAGTTATTGTTAATGAGTTCAACCGCTCTGGGGGTAATAACAAAACGCAATAAATTAAAATCATCATACACATAATAGGTATTTAACCAGCCTGTATGATCTATACCGGGGGTATCAGATAATTGCACTTTTTTTAGTATAATTTTACCCTGCATGTTTTTATATTCTATTACCTGCTTTCCTCTTTCATCAATTGAAACAGTTTTGTAAAGCAAGCCATCGGCATAATTTGCAGTTGAAACGGGAATACTTCCCCATACAGCACCAATCGTCCATATTCGAATATTTTCAGCAGCGGTATTCATCTGGTGTTGCACCGTAATTCCCCTGTTACTTCCCATCCAACTTGCCCCCGGAGCATAAGTATTTTGAACCCTGTTAAGTGGTGATGCTTCAAAAACGCTTTGGCTATAAGCCCAGTTAATTCCGGATGCACCTACAAATGTTTCACCTGCCTGTCCGCTTAATTGATTATTGTAAAAAGCAACTTGTTGTTGTATAGGATCGAGTTTGAAATTACCATCATTAATGTTGTCTGAACTATTTGCCCTTGTGTTTGCAGCAAAAGGCAGGTATTGATATTGCTCTCTTCCAAGTGCATCATAAATATTGGCTGCAACCATGTCATTTTGCAATGGACTGGTTTGTTTACGTACTGTTTGCACCAAACGGCCCAGTCCATCAAAATATTGGGTAGTCTGGTGCACATCTGTAACAGGTCTGGTGATTAAATTGGATGAACTTTGTTCCGGAGCCAAAGCCTCCCAGGAACGCACATAATTTATTGTTGCTGCTGAACTGAAAGCAGCAGGTGGTGCAATTTGTGCATCAGCCATTTGCACAACGAAACATGTGCAGAAGAGAAGCAAGGCATTGAATAAAGATTTTGAATATACCGCTGTTCGCATAGGTTACGAATTAATTGTGATCATCCCGTTTATTTGGAATAAATATATTTTTCAAAAGTTGCACTGAATTAATCTGTGGATTTTCATAGAAAGCTGATAGCAGTTCACCCTTATTATTCATGATATAAATTTTATAGGCAGCATGATTAAATTCATTTTCATAATGGCGGTTATCCGCGGAATTATTTAGCCACCTTACCAAACTATTTTTTGTTGTATCATACAGGTTATACTTTGAAACGGAGGAAGAAATGGTAAAAGGGAAATGAAGCATATCCAATAAAATATGTTTCAATGCACTATCAGTTAGCATTGCGCTATTACCTTTTTCAGGCATAAGAATAACCTGAAAACTGTGTTTAGTTTGTTGATACAACGTATCTAAAGAAAAAAACAATTGAAATGGAATGTCATTAGGTGTATTGGTTAAAAAATTAACCACCACTATTTGCTTCCCTTTTAATTTTTCCATATTCACTGGGTGGTGTTCAATATCCATTTGATGAATAGAATAAAAGTTATATTCTTGTGCATTGATGAAATGGTGGTTCAACAAAATGAATAGCAGTAGTATGCAGATGTTCTTTTTCATAATTCTTTTTTATAAACAATGGATTTAATAGATGGCCACTGTTGTTGTGGCGGTTGTTAATGGAATATTGTTAAATGTGGCAGTAGCCACACCAGATTCAGAATAAGTATTATTGATCATCCACATATGATTGGCACTATAGTCGGATGCATGTAGGGATATATTGTAATTGCCATACGGAATTTGTCCATAGATGCCGGTACCAATAATTTTAAAATTATAAATCTGACCTGTGGCTACATTCGTTAATTGTAAATAATAAAATGCCCCTGCAACAACATTGGTCACTGAGATGGAGGTCATCTGAACCGTATTGGTATAAGCGGGCTTTTGATATTGGTAATCAAATAATTTGATAACATTGTTACTATTGTCACGAATATCTTTTAATCTGCCAAGCCCCTCATACTCATAATAATTTAATAAACCATTGGATGCTGTGAACGATGTCATACCAAGCAGGGGAGAATATGTATATAAACTTGCCTGACTGTTCGGTAAATTTTGTTGATTTAACTTACTCAATTCAGTTCTAAGTTGTGCATCACTTGAAGGATTTTGAATAATACTTTGGTTCAATAAATTATAAGCAGAATAAAAGTTTGCGCCAGTGATTCGGGCTACAGGATATTGATGATTATACCCCCAAATGAAACTATTATTAACCCCATCTTTTTTTGTCACACTCACCAAATTACCCCCGTAAAAAATATAATTATTTTCATCCTCATACCTATTATCTTTTGTAATAGAAGAATTATTGTATGTTACTGCGTTTGTAAAATTAGAAGACGGGCTGATGATATTTATTTTCTGTGTTTTTTGAGGGGCAACAAAACCTGCGGGATTGGTTATATAGTCATATCGTGTAAAGTCAGCGCCAACAAAACTGCTGTTTTTCCAATTCGAGGTTTCAATTAAAGCATTATCATATTCGTCTTGCAATTCTAATATGGGTTTTAATTCTGTATCGGCATTATTTTTATCCTGATTATGGTAGGTAGTAAAAGTACTGGCAGGACTAATACTTGTAAAATTGGTATATCGATAATTAACATAGTTGATTCTTGCCTGAGCCTTGCTTATACGATAATTTTCATAACTAATCCACCTACAGTTATTTGCATCGTTGGTTGTTGGTGTACAGGAATATACATTATTATAAAAAGCAGAAGTGGCTGTATTTAAATTGTTTTGATAATTTTGATAGCCATTATCAATGCCATCACAATTAGATAACCTGAAATCAAAGGCATAAGTATAATTGGTTATTAAATTATCTCCCAAAGAGGTGTTAGAGATTCTTTGTGTGGGTTGATGATGAAAAATACTGTTATAATTTGTAATGGATGTAGTTGTAATGGATTTTCCATTCAGAGGATCATAATCTGTTTCCACTGACTTATCCTGTGTTTTAAAAAAGGAATGCAACTGATACTCAGTACCCCAAAGCAAACTTGAGTTAGAAGATGTGGGCACTAATTTACAATTATATCCCGGGGTACCTACAGGATCCTGAGTATACACAGGGTAATGCCAAACTTCTTTTAATATTTGATTGCTTTGATTGAAATAAGCTTCATACTTTAATTCTCCTGTAATGGAATCAAATGGTAGCGGTGCATAAGGATAACTGGAAACAGATGCATTACAACTTAAATCATTGACATTACGAACTACTACATCAGCACTATTCTGAAAACCATCCCAATAATTAGCGCTATAATAACGATATACAGAATGGCCATTGCCTGTTTGAGCAACATCTACTTCACTATACCCAATATGATTACCCATTGTTGTACGCATGGGCAAAACAGAACTGGGAGAAATTAAATAGGCAGCCTCAAATCCTCCTCCGGTTAAAGTAGCGCAGCCATTTGGATTATAAGGGCCATTGGAAGTATTCCCCCAAATCAGCCCATACATATCATTCCGTAACACATTAACATAAGTTGGCATACTATATAGTATACCCGTTGAACTGCTACCTCCTGCTGTATAATTAAAATTGGTAATAATATCCTGAGCAGCCAATGGATCACGATGTACAATAGAATTAATCCGAAGCCCTCCAATAGTTATATTGGTTATATTGGTCACGGGCATCTGATATGAAATGGAAGCCGAGCAACCTCCCCAAGCTGTTGTAGTTGTAGTTCCGTATAATCTTGAAGTGTAAGTTGTGCCGGGAGTTAAAGTAATTGCCTGAGTAGTAGAGGTGCCGGATTGAATAGTAGCATTAATCACCATATTGCCATTCGGATCTAAAACCTGATAGGTACCACTTACACCGACTGTTGTACTACTTAAAGAAAGTGTATAATTCGTGTATCCTGACGGGGTAGTAAAACTTAATGTCTGATAAGTACTGCCATCATATAAAACGGAAGAATTGGTAACACTGGTTGTTTGATAACCGGGAACTGACCTTGTTACATAATGGGGTTCAAAATTAAATTTGGTGTATCCACCGGTAGGATAAGTAATTTGCTGTAATGCCCCACCTCGCATAGCAGGCCATTGTGCATCTCGGTTGGCGCCATTGACTGTTCTGGCATTATTTACCGTATAGGTAGGAATCAGGGTATTATTATTCGTAATTCCGTTATAATAACCCCAGTGATCAATACCAAAAGCCAATAATCTGGGCACCATTTCACCATAGTAACTAAATTGATAAGGCGGTTCGGTTATGCTTCCATCACAAGAGGTTTCTTGTAAAGCATCTAATCTTAAACGGTAGGTATCAGATTGTATATTTGATAAATAAGTACCTAATATTCCGTTAAGTCCATTGACACCATCATGAAAATACCCATAAGTGAATTGAAATTTTTTACAAAATCCTGATGCATTACTGATAGTAATATTATCCAATGCATTTGCAGAAGTATTTGCATTATCAGCCATATTTTGAGGCGTAAAAGCACTTAAATCTGTTCTAGGTGTTGTTGCCGCATTAAAGCTAATCATGTTGCTACCATAAGTGATGGAACTTAATCGAACCCCCTATACAAACTGTTTTACTGCATCATACTCATACTGCCCAATAGTATTGGTGCTATATATTGGAAACATTGATAACGTATAGTAACTATAATTTTCTTGTTGATAAAAGAAATTAATTGTAAACACATTATCTTTTGAAACAATTTTGTTTAAATACCAGCTTGAAACTGCGGAGCCACTTGATAAACCGTTTTTCATAGAATAAGGACTGGTTACTTCTACAGGCATTACGGTATTTGCATTATTTGTATTACCGAAATAATATTGTATGCCATCCGGGGTTGTAATTTTAAAACCCTGAAAACACGTTCCATTCTGATAAGGAGTAGTCAGGTATGTATAGTCGGGCTCGATTTTAAAATCCTGTTCAGGTACAAGAATGGGAGTTCTATCATCCCTAAAATAAAATTTGCCTGTATATTTACCAAAATTAAAAAAGTACAAATCTGGTTCTCCATCCTTCCTGCCCTGATAAAAGCCAGCATCGTCATTATTACCAAGATAGCTGTTGTAACCAAAATCAGACCAGTGTCCATTTGTAACATTTGTGTTGCTGAATCCACGATCATCAGGTAGACCAACTACAGAACGAGTTATAACCCCACCAGCATTTAAGCTCCATCCTGCACCTACCCAACTGGCCAATTCCTGCACCTTTAAACCCGAAGCATGATAACTTAAACTAATGGGCACTTCTAATGGGCCATTTTGCACGGTATAAATGGGAATATTAATATTGGGAATACCTGTGTGATAACTTACGGGATAATCAGCATATTTTACCAGCGCTGCTGCTGTTGGCGGAGTAATATTGGTTTCTGCCAATGGATTATTTTGCGCATCTATCTGACCATTTATGGCTAGAAAACAAAACAATAAAAACGAAATTCGTTTCATAAAAGCATACATACTATTATTTTTTAAAAATTATATCCTATTCTAAATTTTAAAGGTTGTGTTGCCGGTATAGCCCGATAGCTTAAAAAATCCCACAGTAATTGTATGTTACTGGCTTTTTTGCCCACTTTCATTTTTTTTGTAACACCAATGAGCCCACTGGTCTGCCATGCGCTGTAATCTCTTAATTGCGGTATTCGGTTAAAGGCCGTTTGGTAATTTTGTTCATAACCGCCTGTAACCCAAATACTACCCTTTATTTTTATATCTAAAAAACTTCTCAGGCCTATACCCTCATTGCTAATCTTTACATCATTAATCCCATTACCCCAACCCATTTTATAGGCAACACCTACACCAACCGTGCTTTTATCATTCAGTTTATAACCGATGGTTCCGGCAATGTCGCTGGTTACAGGCAGGTAATAATTGGTTTTTTGTGATTGTATATTCATGCCATATTCTAATCGCTGCCAAATTGTTTTTGTTTTCTGCTGGTTGGGCGTAAAATCGGGCATAATCAATTCACTGTTACCACCGCTTAGTTGATTAATTTTATTTTTTAGTGTATTGAGTTGATTTTGTGCTGCCTGCATTTGTTGTTGTATAAACTGTTGGGGGTTGCTGCCGGTACCCGTTCCTGCACCACCCAATTGCTGTGTTAAGATTTGCTGTACCTGGTTTCTGCTCTGTAAACCAGCTAATGCCTGCGTTGTACCAACATTGGCTGTTACAGGAAATAGCTGCGCCAACAGGCTATTCCGTTGCCAGAAATCCTGAAAGGCGGGTAAATTGCGTACAATGGCCAGCATCTTTTGTTCTAACTGCTTTTCATCATGTAGCATTTCTTTATAACCGGCTACTTGTTGCTGGTAATAAAAGGCCTGTTGCTGAAAATTTTTCAGGTATTTCAACATTCCTGCCTGTGTTAATAACCGGTTCAATAACTGCATTCTTTGCGATAATGCCTGGCTGGTTATCGTTGCCGCTTCTAAATTATTCTGTAAGCTATTGGTGGTATGATTGAGATTCAATAAGGAGGATGCATTATCCATTGTTCCATTTTGTAACAAATAACCTGTTGCAGTATGTATACTATCCAACCCCGGAATATAAGCAGTGATTCGCCTGATTTTCTGTAACGGATTTTTTGATTTTTGCAGCGCCTTTTGATAAACATCTGCTGATGTATGCAACAATTGCTGAGCAATAACACTGTTCTTTGATAAGAGCTTTAAACAAATTTTTTTCTCTGAACGCTGGGCTTTTTGTAAATAATGTTGCGTTCTTTTAGTCAGTTGTTGATTCAGTTGTGCATACTTTTTATTGAGCTGACTGATTGACCGATTATTTATGTTACCAGTATAAGTGGTATCTGAGGGATACTTTACCGGCGTATATGCAAAAACCTGCACTACGCATGTACAGAAGAAAAAACACTCAAAAAGCAGTATTTTAAAAAAACTACCCACAAGCAATTATATTTTGTGAGTGTAAACATAACGGCTCTCACTTACCTGTGCAATGGGGAAAAATCCCCATTGTTCATGTTAAAATATTTTTGTAAAAGAGGCCTTCAAAATAATTTTAAAAATATTAGTATTTTTATTACATTCACGTTAATTTGATATCTATAAATGTACTATTTTATTAAATTTTATATTTAAAATCCATATTTTTTATGCTATCAATTATACTTGCTGACGATCATCCCGCAATGAGAAAGGGTATCAGGATTATTTTTGAAAATACAGGAAAATACAATGTTTTAGCTGATTTTGGTGATGGCAAAGCATTAATTGATTTTATTCGTTCAAATGAAAATGTACCAGATTTTGTATTATTGGATTTACGAATGCCCATCATGGATGGATACGAAACTTCCCAATTTCTTTTAAAAACTTACCCGGAAATAAAAGTGGTCATTTTTTCCATGCACGTTGATTTAAAAATAATTAGTTATTTAATGAAATCAGGCATTTATGGTTTTATTCAAAAGAATGCGGAACCAGAACAGATTCTGGATAAAATGGACATTATTGCTGCAAATCAAAAAAGTATATTTATCTATCCGAATGATAATAGCCCAGACTTTATAAAAGACCAAAAAAAATTATCTGAACGGGAAAAAGAACTGTTACAATATTGCACCACCGAACTAACCTACAAGGAAATTGCGGATAAAATGGGGATTAGCCCTAAAACAATTGATAAATACCGGGAAGAATTATTTAAAAAATTGAATGTACATAGCAGAGTGGGTTTAGCACTTCGTGCGTTAGAAATGGGCGTATTTACGCTATAATGCATGGCATTTTGCAATAAAAAAGCCAGCTAAGGGAATAGCAAATGTTGCAAATGAAAAAAGGCGGTTATTCACCGCCCATCATCTCCATAAAAAATATTTTTGAATTTACCTGTTTCTAAAACAATACCCAACCCTTACATTTATCTATTAACAGCATTGCTCAATGCTGTTATGCAGGAGCATAATAGAAGCAGTGAGGTATTTAAATGTAAGTAAACAGATATTGATAGCGTTGTTGCCGGCAGGCATACCATCAATGCACCTCGGGCAATTCTTTCCATCGGGCGGTATAGCGGGGGCTGCGGAATTCCTGGCGCATTTTCCAGTTGCGAACGGTTCCACCGGCCGCAAAACGCAACACATCATTGCGCATACTGAAATTGATATTATCCATCATTTCCATCAGCCGCCCATTGGCATCCGGGGCCTTGGGCACAAATAAATTGCCCTGTGGTGCATCGGCAGGAATAATGCCACTGAGTAACACACCTGCTTTTTTATAAATGTATCCGGCCTGGTACAACTGTTCAGCTATTTGTAAAGCGGGTTTTATCAACTCATGGGTATTGGCGGTGGCATTGGGCAATATAACAGAGGCACTCACCGAAGTACCATGCCTGAAATGCGCACCGGGTAATTGCGCTGTTTTATATACCATGAATACGGTAATAACCGATGCCACACTTTTTTGCCGCCGCAACTTTTCAGCAGCGCGGGATATATAAGTAGCTACCGCCTCTTTTACCTGTTGTAAGGTGGTAACCGGCTTACCAAACATGCGGGTAGTAGCAATCATTTTTTTTGTTACTAATTCATCGCCTAAACCAATGGCCGGTTCGCCATTCAATTCTTTCATTAACCGCACCCCTGCTATCCCACCCAAATGTTTGCGGGCCCAGCTTTCGGGCATACGGCTTAGCTGCAGGGCATCATAAATACCCCAACTGTTTAGTTTTTCGGCGTAACGGCGGCCAATACCCCATAATTCGTCCACCCGGGTATTGGCCAATGCCTGTTGTATGGCCTGTGGCGTATCTAATACATACACACATTGGGTGCCCTGCTTGTTTTTTTGGGCAGTGTGGTTGGCCATTTTACTGAGTACCTTGGTAGGCGCTATGCCTACCGATACCGAAATACCCGTCCAGCGCTCTACCGTTTGCCGTATGTGTAAGGCCAAATGCCGGTAACCTGCAGTACCTAAACCCGAGACATCTAAAAAAGCCTCATCTACCGAGTATACTTCGGTGCGTTGTGCGCCCACTAAGTGCCGCAGGGTATCCATTACCCGCCGGCTCATATCGCCATATAAATTGTAGTTGGAAGAAAAAGTAGTTACCCCATATTTTTCAATCAGGGGTTTGGCCTGAAAATAAGGGCCGGCCATTTCAACCCCCAGCCGCTTGGCTTCATCGGTGCGGCTGATGATGCAGCCATCATTGTTACTGAGTACCACTACCGGCCGGTTCCATAAATCGGGCCTGAACAATCGCTCGCAACTGCAATAAAAACTATTGCAATCTACAATAGCATACATGGTAGCGGCGGTTGCAGGATGACAGGATGCAGATTGAACGACAGGTGACGGTAATTCAACTAACGGAGTAGCCATACTGTAATGATGAATGAAAGGATGATATGATACCAAATGCCCTGCTGCCCAATGTTGGGAACGATGAAGTGATTGCGACGCAATCCCGCCAATGGCGGGACCACAAAGTACTACAGCCGGTATAACACATTACAACAAATGAAATTTACACAATGGCCGGCTATCAGGCAATGCAGGCTGCTCTTTTATCAATACCCATTCTGTTGCCGTAAAAGCAGCATAAAAAACTTGTTGCGAATAATGGGTAATGGCTTTATGGTATACCTGCGGTGGCAACCCTGCGGCTATGGGCAAACGTGGATGCATGATCATTTGCATAGCCGGAAAACCGTTACCCGTAATATAATCGGCCACGGGCTGCAGTGCCCGCACCCATTGCCGAAAAGCCGTATGCTCCTGCAGGCGCACATACACGCTGTGTTCAGGCACACCACTATAATTGTTGAGGGTTAATGGCAAGGCCTGCTGCATGCCCGCAATACGATGCAGGTAGCGCAGCAACGTATCTTCCAGGGCTTCATTGGCTTTAAAACAGGCCATATTTAAGCGCGGTGCACTGCATACATACCCATATTGTGCAGTAAAAAACGCTTGTTGCGGCAACAGCATTTGGGCAATAAAATCGGGCAATACAACAGACAGGCTGTACTGATATACGGTTTGTTGAAGGGTACCTGCAGGCGTTACAGGTAAATGAACTGCATCCATAAAACAAATTTTTTTATACCAACAAATTTAGCGTAAAATTACTAAATAATT
>JAKAKY010000104.1 GCA_021824365.1 Bacteroidota bacterium
TTTCTGGCCTTGGCACTAATGATACCCGCTGTAACGGTAACATCCAAATTCAACGGATAACCAATGGCTAATACCCACTGACCTAATTTGGCTTCATCACTATTGCCATATACCAAATAAGGCAGGTCTTTTGCATCAATTTTAATCACCGCTAAATCACTACTGGGGTCGGTACCTATTACGGTTGCTTTGTAAGTTTTTCTGTTGGGTAAGGTAATATTAATTTCATCGGCACCATCTGCCACGTGGTTATTGGTAACAATATAACCATCCGCACTAATAATAACCCCACTACCGCTGGCTCTTTGTTCCGGTATAATTCTGGGCCCCATGCCGCCACCAAATAAATCGCCGAACATATTATCACCAAAAAAATCGCTGAAGGGATCATTGCCATTGCGTTTGGGTAAATTATTGCTTACCTGTTTTGCCTTAGTTCTTGTTTTAATATGCACTACTGCGGGTGTGGCAGCTGAACAGGCTTGGGTAAAATCAAAACTATTATCTGATGCGCCGGTTTTGTTGTTAAAAAATCCGGCATAGTTTACGGGGAGTTTACCGGGCTCCTGTGTGCCGGCATACCTGTATTCCTGGTAACGGCCAAAGCCCCATACACTTAATAAAGCGGTTACAGCACTAATGGCAACAATGGCTAACACGTTTTTTAGTTTCATAGTATATATATTAATCGTTTTAAAAATTAAATTACTATTGCAAAGTAACGAAGCGGTTTGAATACGTCTTGTTAGTAAAAATCCATTTAACAAATGTTTTACGATACTTGTCGTATTTGTTGTATACGCTTACAAAATTACTTATAACATATGTGATTGAATAGGGTTGCTTGCGGTTATGTTTTTTAAGAACAATAAAGTGTCTACACCATCTGCATAATCCGTTAGTGTAGGTTGTTGTGCCTGCCCGAAAGGTATATCATTTTGGCTAACAATACATTGAATATCCTGATTTTGTTGCAGTGATTGTTTTAATTCGGGTAAATAGTTGTAATAGCCATAATGTATTTGTGCAATGGGAGAGAACAGGCTTTCTTTTTCAACCAGCAGTACAGATTCATTCGTCATATAATATTGATTGCTCATAATTAATACGGCCAATTGATAATCGTAATTGTGTTTGTATTTATGGAAGTCCATATAATTATTATACTTTTTCAAAGCCTGCAGTAGCGGAATGAAATCATAATTTTCGGGTACATATAATTTGGTTACGTTTCTGCAACCCAAACCAAAATACAGATGTATATCAGTAGCTAAAGCAGCCAGTTCCTCAGTTGTTTCATGGCCTGTTAAAATGGCTACAGAAGTACGGTTGCGGCGAATGATGTGTGGGTATTTTCCAAAATAATCTTCAAAATAACGGCTGCTGTTATTGCTGCCTGTAGCAATATAGGCATTGCAACCATTAATTTGTTGGGCAATAGAAACAGATGAATGTAATTCGGGTGCCCATTCTGTCAGTTTTTGAATGAGATGGGTAATCAGTACCTCATCTTTGGAAGATGGTTTAATAACGGCATGATGGCCACTGATGCATACGCATAAAAAATCGTGAAAGCCCACTAAAGGAATATTACCCGCCATTACAATGCCTATTTTTTGGGGTTGCAGGTTTTGCGCTGGTAATTGATAATTTGCTGCCCAGGTTTTTAATGATGCTTCCTCTAAAAATGCAGTAGCCATATTTTGAATGGCTGTTTCTATAAATTCGGGTAAAAACCAGGGGTTTTTTTGAGCAGCCTGTTGTTTAGCTTTCAGCCACGATGCCTCATTTCCTTTCATATAAGCACTTAATTTGCTTAATACGATAATTCTTTGCGATAAATCCATTTGTTGAATTGCTTTTGCGTTTAAATTTGTTACATCTTTCAAAATTCAAAATTACAGTTATGGCCATTAAAATTACAGATGAATGTATTAATTGCGGTGCTTGCGAGCCCGAATGTCCGAATAATGCTATTTACGAAGGTGGGGTTGAATGGTCAATTGCCGATGGTACCACCATAAAAGGCAGCTATACTTTAATGGATGGTACAACGGTGGATGTTGAGCAACGTTTTGCGCCCATTTCAACCGATACTTATTATATCGTTCCCAATAAATGTACCGAGTGTCAGGGTTTTCATGAAGAGCCACAATGCGCCTCAGTTTGTCCGGTAGACTGTTGTGTACCTGATGAAATGTACCAGGAAACTGTTGAAGGTTTACTGGCAAAAAAAGACCGCTTACACATTTAACATTTGTGCCTGTTTTTTTGCAAAAAAAAATTGTTTTTTCTGCAAATGCATATTAACTTTATCAAGTCAATCAAATGCTACTAAAAAGTAACATTCTGTAACGGTGGGTGATATTTCCCGCCAGCGTGAGGTGAAGAAGCTATAGGTTTCTTCACCTTTTTTGTAGCAGGTTGGTGGCAATCAAAACTGTTGATTACCCAACTCGTTTCCATTGTAAACATAGAATAGTTGCTATATTTGGCGTACACATGTAAGAAGGTGGGTTGGGTGGCTTTAATACACATGGATAAATTGCAAATGGTAAAAAGCATTAATCATCATATATGAAAAAAAAAATTGCTTTGATTACGGGCGGTTATAGTGGCGAGGCGGAAATAAGTTATAAGAGCGCTAAAACAATAGAAGCAAATATCAATCGGTCATTGTACGATGTATATGTGATTGATATTACCAGAGAAGGATGGTGGTATATTCCTTCTAATGGCCAACACCAGCCGGTGAATAAAGCCGATTTTACCATTCAGGAAGCCGGCACGACTATTCATTTTGATGCCGTTTTATTTTGTATACACGGCACACCGGGTGAAGATGGTAAAATGCAGGGCTATTTTGATATACTAAACATACCTTATACCAGTTGCGATGCTGCTACATCGGCCATTACCTTTAATAAACGGTATACCGTTGCTGTAGCTGCCTTTAGTGGTATTGCAGTAGCTAAAAGCATGCACTTGTTTCACCATACACCGGTAAATGCTGCAGAAATATTACAAAACCTGCAATTGCCGGTATTTATTAAACCTAATAATGGTGGCAGTAGCATTGGTATGAGCAAAGTAAATGATGCCACTGAATTAATGCCCGCCATTGAAAAAGCATTTAAAGAAGATAATCAGGTGTTGGTAGAAGAATATATTGCCGGCCGTGAATTTACCATTGGGGTATTTAAAGCTGAAGGGAATATTATTGTATTGCCCATTACCGAAGTAATAACAGAAAAAGATTTTTTTGATTTTGAAGCAAAATATCAGGGCAAAAGCAAAGAAATTACACCGGCACAAATACCTGCTGAATGGCAAAATAAACTAACAGCCGCTGCACAAAAGGTATATGAAGTGCTGAATTGCAGAGGAATTGTGCGGATGGATTTTATTTGGAATGAAGGGGCACAAACGCCCTGTTTGTTAGAGATAAACACAGTGCCCGGGCAAAGCGAAGCCAGTATTGTTCCGCAACAGGTAAAAGCCATGGGATGGAGTTTGCAGGAATTTTATACCCGTGTAATTGAAGCGGCTTTTAACAAATAGTAGTTGTTATTTACGTTTAAAATCCATTATTTTCACTAAACCAATTGTAAACATCGTGTTTAAATTCATTACACATAAACCACTTTGGGTAAATATTTTGGCTGCCATTGGTATTGTATTGGTGGTGTTATTTGTTTTTATTGAAATGTTATCATTCATTACCCGGCACAATGAAACAGAAAAAGTACCTTCTGTTATTGGGCAAAATATACAGTCTGCTGCACAGGCTTTAACTGCCAAAGGTTTTCAAATACAGGTAATTGATTCGGTATATGATAATACCATTGGTGCTTTAGCGGTAGCCAAACAAAGCCCCGATGCAGAGGCACAGGTAAAAAGAGGAAGAACTATTTATTTAACCGTTAATCGGGCAGCAGCACCTGAAGTAACTATGCCCAATTTAATTGGCTTCTCCATTAAAAGTGCACAAATGTATTTGCAAACCCTTGGCTTAAAAATGGGCGATACTGCCTATAAGCCCGATATTGCCCGCAATGCAGTTTTAGAACAACGCTATAATGGCAGTAGCATCAAGCCGGGTACTAAATTACCGGTGGGTAGTGTAATTAGTTTTGTATTAGGCAGCGGTATTGGTAGTGGTGAATACCAGGTGCCCGATTTAATTGGACTTACCCTGGCGCAGGCACGTAATCAGTTAAATTCGTTAAACATTAATATTGGTTCTATTGTTCCAATGGATAATGTGTCTGATACCGTGAATGCATTTATTGTAAAACAAATACCGGAAGTATTTACAGAAGCATCGCCGGGAGTTAAAGTGCATAATGTAATTCGTCAGGGGCAGGTAGTAGATGTTTTCATTAGCAGTACACCCCCGCCGGCACGTGATTCGGCTTTGCGTTATTGATTCATGATTTTAAAACATATAAAAAATAAGTGTATGAAGGTAATGTCGGTAAATGACTTAAAATTGAAAATAGACACTGGTGAATCGGTAAACCTGATTGATGTAAGGGAGCCGCATGAAAATGCCGATTTTAATATTGGCGGTTTGTTACTACCATTGGGCAAAGTACAAACCATGCAAATTGAAGCCATTGAAGATTTGAAAGAAGAGCCTATTATTGTGTATTGCAGAAGTGGTAACAGAAGCATGCAGGCCGCTATGATATTAGAACAATTGGGTTTTACAGATGTAACCAATTTATCAGGTGGCATGCTGGCATGGGAAGATAAATTTGGGCGATAATAAAAGTATAAAAAAGAGGTTAGCACATTCAATGGCTAACCTCTTTTGTTTTGGGTATGCTTTTTTTATAAAGTAATGTTCACCGCCATCATATAATTAGTACCGGCCATGGGAAAATAGTTATTATCGGTATACATTTGGTTATTACTGATATAACTATAGGTATAGCCATTGGGCTGGTATAATTTATTGAACACATTATTTACCTGCAGTATAAAATTCCATTCTTTAAACACGATATTTTTTACGGTATAGTTCACACGGAAGGTTTCGGTAAAAAAGCCTGCCAGACTTCTGTTCTCAGTTTGGGTATTATCCATATACTGCTTGCTAACGTACTTGCTCAACAAGTTAACTGTAACATTTTTTGCAGGAATAATGTTAATCGTGGCAGCCCCAATAATATTGGGTGAAAAAGAAATATCTGTATTGTTGTGTTGCACGGTATTTTGCCCGCCGGTATCATAATTGTCGATATACTCCGTAAAACTCTTTATTTTATTCCTACTAAAGCTGGCATTAGCCTGCACATTCAGCCATTGGTTTAAAATATATGCGCCTTGTAACTCTATCCCCATTCTATAACTGTTGGGCACATTGATACGGGTGTATGCACCTACATCATTAATAATGCCGGTTAACACTAACTGATTTTTGTACAGCATGTAATACAAATTAGCACTATAGTTAAACCGGCTGTTTTTTCGGGTAACACCTAATTCAAAATCATGTAGTGTTTCAGCAACGGGCTGGTTTTGTAAACTGGCCTGAAAATCATCTCTATTAGGTTCTTTATTACCTAAAGCATAACTGAAATAAGCCTGCCAACTGTTGTGGCTATAGGTAATCCCTGCCTTGGGATTTACGAAGTGAAAAGTGCGGTTTACGTCTAAATTACCATTGCCTTCAAAGCCCTGCATGTTATGGGTAACGGTACGGTATTGTACATCGGCAAAACTATACCAATATTTGGCAAAATTATGCTGCCATTTGGTATATACATTCACATCGGTTTTTACAGCCGGATAAAAATAGTATTGGTAATTGGGAGTTGTTAAACCATATTGTGCCCAAATAATATTGCCAAAATGGTTGCCCTCGTATCTTGTCCAACCACCCCCAATCGTAAGTTCATCTTTGGTGTTTTTGTATTGGAGAGAACCAATTTGCCCGTAAAAATGATTACTGAGCCAACGGCGGCGGACTAAATCGGTGGAATCAAGTACAGAATTGCCAACGGTAAAGGGCATTAATCCATAATCAGTAAAATTTTGCGCAGCTTTATACTCTTCGTAATAACCGCGTCCATAGGTCATGAATAAAGCAGTGTTGAAACTCCAGTTACTGTTTATTTCCTGATTTAAAAATAATTGGTAATGGTCTTGTTGATAATTATCGGTTTGATTGTCGTAGGGGGTTCCGGGTTTTTCTGTGCCTGCGGGATTATAGGTTCTGTCAGTAGCCAGTAGGGTATCGGGTACACCGTACCAGGCCTGGTAAGTTTTTTCTTTTCCGGAAAAAATATTGAAGCGAATAGATGTTTTTTTGTTGATATATGCAGCAGAAAGCGCAAATGATTGCAGCAGTGAACTGGCCCTGTCAATATAGCCATCACTACTAATCTTGCTTAATCGGGCATCTACCGTAAAATGGCCGTCTAACAAGCCACTTCCTACTTTTAACGTGTTTTTCCATGAATTAAATGAGCCATAACTGTTATTTACTTCTGCATAAGGCTTTTCATGAAATTCGTTGGTAGAAAGGTTAATGGTGGCACCAAAAGCACCAGTACCGTTGGAAGAAGTACCCACTCCCCGCTGAATTTGAATACTGTTGAGTGAGGAAGCAAAATCGGGTAAATCTACCCAATAAGTACCCTGGCTTTCGGCATCGTTGTAAGGAATGCCATTCAGCGTAACATTAATTCTGGTAGCATCGGTACCTCTAATGTGTATATCTGTATAACCAATACCATTACCGGCATCGGAATTCACAAATACAGACGGAGTTTGATTTAAAAGAAAAGGGATATCCTGCCCCAAATTGGTTTTGGCAATTTCCTGTTCATTAATGTTGGTTACAGCAAACGGCGCTTTACTGCCAGCCCTAATGGCTTTTACTTCTAATGGCTGCAGGAATAAAGGAATACCGGTTAATGAAACCTCCATTTTTTTCCCTTCCTTAGGAATGGTAACCGTGCTTCGGTACATTTCGTAACCAATGCTGTTAATCACCATACTGGAATTACCGGGTATCATATTTTGCAGGTTAAAATGGCCATCATCGCCTGTTATGGCGGTTCTGTTTTGGACGGTAATGGCTGCACCGGCCACCGGTTTTTTTGTTTGAGCATCTATTACAATACCGGTAATAAAAGCATGTTTTTTTGTTTGGCTAAAGCTGCTGGTGTAAAAAAGCAAAAATGCCAGGGTTCCCAAAAAGAATTTCATTTTTTTAGATTAAATGGTTAAAAAATTTGGGAACAGGGAGCTGTGCTAATGGAGAGGCTGACTAAAATAAGCAGTACACCTTCCCTTCGCAGGAATTACCCTGTTCAGGTTCAACGGGTATTATCTCAGCCGGAAATTGTTGATGTGTTAATCCATCAAGGCAAATCCAGCACCCCGGGGAAAATCTGTCGCAAAATTAATGTGTAAAATTTTAAAAAGACTGTAACTTTTTTTTAACTATTCCGTTTCAATGTAAAAACGTACTTTTTTTATATTTCACAACTTTTAAAAAATGGTCATGAAAAAAATCATGTTGATGCTAATAACACTATTTTCAGTTGCTTTTGTAAAAGCACAGGAAGTTAAAAACCTGGTGTATGATGCCAATGCTGAGGCTCGGAAAGTGGGCAACTTTTCCGGTTTAGATGTTTCCGGGGTTATTACCGTTTACCTTTCGCAAGGTAATACCAGCGGCGTAGCCATTAGTGCCGACGGTGGTGATAAAGCCAAAATTATGACGGAAGTGAAAAACGGGGTATTGCATATTTATACCGAGAGTGGGTTTTGGAACAAATGGAATTGGAGTGATCGAAAAGTTAAAGCCTATGTAACGGTTACTGACTTAAATAAAATTGTGTTATCTGGTGCCGGCCAGTTAAATATAGTAGGCACTTTAAAAGCGGAGAATGTAAAATTAACTGCTACCGGGGCTAGTGTGGTGAAAGGTAGTTTTAATGTAAGTGAACTCAGTATTGATTTAAGTGGTGCCTCCAATGCCACATTGAAAGGGCAGGCAGGCAATTTAAAAATAGATGTAAGTGGTGCCAGTGTTTTGAAAGGATATGATTTAAATGCCATCAATTGTGATGCATCTACTTCAGGCGCATCCAATATTCGGATAAATGTAGAAAAATCATTTTCCAAATTAGAAGCCAGTGGTGCCAGTTCCATTCGGTATAAAGGTAACCCCGTTATTCAAAATATTCAGTCGAGTGGTGCCTCTTCCATCAAAAAAGAAGATTAATTAGTAAATTAGTTTTGGCAGTTCACCTCGCTAACCTTAATTTTGCAACTCATTAAATCGCGAGGTAGAGCAGCGGTAGCTCGTCGGGCTCATAACCCGAAGGTCGGAGGTTCGATTCCCCCCCTCGCAACTAAAACTGTAAAAGCCTCAATTTGTGAGGCTTTTAGTATTTAAACACAGTTATCATCATGAAATCGGGATTTGTAGGTATTTTCGGAAAACCCAATGCAGGTAAAAGTACTTTACTCAATCATTTATTGGGCGAAAAGCTGGCCATAGTTTCCTCAAAGGTGCAAACCACACGCCATCGTATAAAAGGCTTTTTAAGCAAACCCGGCGAATACCAAATTGTATTTTCAGATACACCCGGTATTATTGAAGCCAAATACAAATTGCACGAAAAAATGATGGAGGCAGTGAAAAGCACATTGGAAGATGCAGATATAGCTATTTTATTAGCGGATGTTACTGACGATTTGGAAAGTTGTGATGCACTGTTTCAATCACTACGTTTAAAAGTGCCTGTTATTGTAGTATTGAATAAAAAAGATAAGGTGAATAAAGAAGTGATGCAAAATGCTATTCATTTTTTTGAAGCCAAACCTTATGCTAAAAAAGTGCTTTCTATTGCTGCTTTGCAACAACAAAATACTGATAAATTAGTACAATCCATTGTTGAATTGTTGCCGGAAGGTGTGCCATTTTATCCGGAAGATGAATTAAGTGATTTACCCACCCGTTTTTTTGTGAGTGAATTAATTAGAGAAAAAATTTATACTTTATTTGAAGAAGAAATACCTTACCACGTAGCGGTACTGGTAAACGAGTTTAAAGAAAAAGAATATTTAATAAAAATACAGGCCGATATTATTGTAAACCGCGATACCCAAAAATCCATCATCATTGGGCATAAGGGTAATAAAATAAAAGAAATTGGCACTTTGGCCAGAAAAGATATAGAAGCTTTCTTAGGAAGAAAGGTGTTTTTGGAATTGTTTGTAAAAGTGCGGCCAAAATGGAGAGATAATGATTTGTTTTTAAAAGAATTTGGCTATCATTAAAAATTTAACCATCCTTAAAAATGTGAATTATGGGCTATACAGTAGCAATTGTAGGCAGACCAAATGTGGGGAAAAGTACACTGTTTAACCGTTTATTAGAGCAACGAAAAGCCATTGTAGATGATATAAGCGGCGTAACCCGCGATAGGCAATATGGTATTTCAGAGTGGGCCGGCAAAACATTTAATGTCATTGATACCGGCGGTTTTGTACCCGACTCACAGGATGTTTTTGAAAAAGAAATTCGCAAACAGGTAAAAATTGCCATTGATGAAGCCGATGCCATCGTTTTTATGGTAGATGTGGCAGTGGGTATTACCGATTTAGATGATGCTATGGCGCATTTACTGCGGCAGGCAAAAAAACCGGTTTTCTTAGCCGTAAATAAAGTAGACAATAGCCAACGCGAATTAGAAGCCGCAGAATTTTATAGTTTAGGTTTTGATACCATTTATACCCTTAGCAGTATCAGTGGTACCGGTACCGGCGAGCTATTGGATGCTATTATTGCCAACATGACTGCTGTGGAAGAACCTGAAACCACAGAGAAATCCATTCCTAAATTAGCTATTATTGGACAACCCAATGTGGGTAAATCTTCTTTATTAAATGCTTTATTGGGTGAGGAAAGGACTATTGTAAGTGATGTGGCAGGAACTACCCGTGATACCATTCATACGCATTATAACTTATTCAATAAAAAATGTATTTTAATTGATACCGCC
>JAKAKY010000105.1 GCA_021824365.1 Bacteroidota bacterium
TGGCAAAGACTTTTGGAGTATCAAAATAAAAGCCTATCTTACCTTTTGCATAAACTTTTGGAGTGTTTTTTTATGAAGTAGATATCTTTGCTATCAAATTCACATAAAAACAATGAAGTTATATTTTTATGAAATGAACCATAAAACTTTCTTGCCCCCGCATTTCACGGCAATGAAATTTTATGTGTAAATTTTATAACAGCAATTTTAAAATAAAATATTCGCATGAAAATAATTTTAGCCGACGATCACAATGTTTTACGAAAGGGATTGATTATGATTTTAGAGAAGGCATTTCCTTCTGCAGAAATTGAAGAAGTATCTGAGGGTACTGACTTGATTAAAAAAGTGATGAAACAAAAATGGGATATCATTATTTCAGATATTTCCATGCCGGGCTTGTCTGGTATTGAAGCTATCAAACAAATTAAAGATATTAGTCCACATATACCTATTTTGGTATTAAGTACCCATGCCCCGGAACAATATGCCCTCAGAGCTATACGTGCAGGAGCTTCCGGTTATTTAACCAAAGAAAGTGCCCCGGAAGAGCTGGTAACTGCCATTAATACTTTATTAAGAGGCAAAAAATACATTACCCCTGAAGTAGCTGAAATTTTAGCCGAAGCTTATGGGGATGATTTTGAAAAAGCACCACACGAACAACTTTCTGATAGAGAATTTCAGGTTTTACAGCTCATCATTAAAGGCAAAACAATCTCTGAAATATCAGAAGCATTATCACTCAGTGTTAACACCATTAGCACTTATAAAGCACGTATTTTGAGCAAAATGCATGTGCACAACAATGCAGAACTCATTAAATATGCTATTGAAAACAATTTGATGTAAGTGTACAACTCCATCTGATTATTGGCAACAAATACTCCCATCAATTCATTTTTCCGAAAGAGTAAGTCCTATTGATTAATCAGTTATTTTTTATACTGTTTCATCAATGAGCCAAATGGCCCCTCCTAACTGCACTCAGAATGTATTGTTTCCTTCATTGAAATCAGGCAAATCTTCAAAAAAACCGTATAGAATACTTCATGCATCCAAATGTTTTGTATATTTAAGCTATGGTCACATTAGTATTTTACAATCTAAAAGGCGGTGTTGGCAAAACTGCCGCTGCCGTAAATTTGGCATATTTAGCTGCTAAAGAAGGAAAACAAACATTAGTATGGGATTTAGACCCGCAAGGTTCGGCATCCTTCTACCTCAGTGTTAGCCCGGGCACCAAAAATGAATCGAAAAAAATTTTGTTGCAGGAAATGGAGATTACCGACGCGGTAAAGCCATCTGCCTACGAACATTTATCCGTAATTCCTGCCGATCTTTCAGCCCGATATGCAGATGTATTATTAAATGAAATGAAGCAGTTTAAAAAGAAATTTGCAACTCTAATCAATAGTTTTAAAAAAGAATATGACCTTTTAATCATTGACTGCCCGCCGGGATTATCTGTTTTGCATGAAGCCATCTTTTATTCAGCCGACTGGATTTTAATGCCCAATATTCCTACCACACTATCCATTCGTTCATTTGAAACGGTTGTACAATATTTTAAAGACAATGATTTAAATACCGAAAATATAAAATGTTTTTTCAGTATGGTAGACCATCGAAAAAATTTACACCACGAAACCATGAATGAATTTTATAAAGACAAATTGTTTTTAAAAAATTACATTCCCTATCTCAGTGATATTGAAAAAATGGGCATACACCAGGCCCCATTAGAAACCTATGCTGCCAGTAGTTATGCTGCCCAATGTTTTAGAGAAGTTTGGAAAGAGATAAAAAGAAATTGCCTGTAAACATACTGTATATATGGTAAAAGAAATTACATCGTGGTTCAGCCCGGCATTGCAGGAAGAGATGCCGGTAGCCGTTTATGGCTATTTTGGCTTTGCTGTTTTATTAATTCCTACGGCTGCTGCTGATTTTTTGGAATACGAACGTTTTCAGTTAATTGAAACACTATCTCCCTTCATTTATGCGGGTAAAATAAAAGTATTTAGCATTAACAGCATGAATAAACAAAGCTGGATGAATAATACGATGGAGCCTGCTCATAAAGCCATTCGCCACAACCAGTTTAATGAATATGTACACAACGAAGTAGTGCCTTATATTCGAAACCATACCAGTGCCAATACCCATATTTTTACCTGCGGTGCCAGTTTTGGTGCCCTGCATGCCATGAATTTGTTTTTAAAAAGGCCCGATATCATTAATGGTGCCATTAGTGTGAGTGGCGTTTATGATTTAACCGAATACACAAAAGGTTATTGGGATGAACAGGTGTATTACAACAGCCCCATTCATTATATGCCCAATTTGGCCGACCACTGGTATTTAGATAAAATTAAAGCCAGCCACCATATACATATATACTCCGGTGCCGGTGCACAGGAAGACCCCGAAGCAGGAAGAAGATTTTCGAAAGTATTATGGGATAAAGGCATTTGGAATGATGTAGAGATATGGGGACCCGATGTACCACACGATTGGCCTGCCTGGCGCAACATGCTGCCTTATATCATCGAAAATAAATTTTAGACATAACGATGATTGAACTTAAAATCTTCAAACAACATGTTAATTCCTGATGAAAGCTGCACGGCTTTATTAATTTGGCTTTAATATTACAGAACCAATTGAACAGTTTGACTAAATACATTTACTTACTTGCTTTATTATTTTGTGGAATAACTGAAGTGCATGCCCAGCAGCCTGCTAAATCATTTCCAATACGTGGTACCGTTTACGATATTTCGGCCAGAAGACCCATTGAAGCGGTGGCTGTCATCACCTCATCAGGAAGAGGAACGCTGACTGATTCATTGGGTCATTACAGCATCATGGTAAATCCGCACGACTCTATCTGGTTTTCATTACTGAATAAAACCACCATGAAGTATCCGGTTGATACTATTTCAAATACAGAAGCTTTCAACATTCAAATATTTTTAAACGCCTACAATTTACCTGAGGTAAGCGTACGCAACCGCAACTATCGGTTAGATTCCATCCAAAACAGGCAAGACTATGCCAAAATTTTTAATTTCCGCAAACCCGGCCTTCGTTTAAGCAATGGCCCATCGGGTTATAATCCGGGAAGTGTAACAGTGGGTTTAGATTTAGATGAAATCATCAACCTCTTTCGCAGAAAACGCAACCAAAGCATTGAATCGTTGCAAAGAAGACTGATACAGCAGGAACAGGATGCTTATATTGACCACCGATTCAATAAAGGTTTTGTAAGAAAAATCACCGGCCTTACTTCACCACAATTAGATAGTTTTATGGTAAGGTACCGGCCGGATTACGATATTTTGAAAATGCTAAACGATTTAGAATTTGGCTATTACATTGAGCAATGCTACCGCCAGTACATGAACCGTTTGGGTTTAGATAAATACTACTTTAGAAAAGAAGACACCCCTTTTTAAAATTTACAGCACAAATGCGATAAGCAGCAGTTGATTGAAAAAAACCACATTTCATCCGGCGTTTTGGTGCAAATGATCAACGGGAATCATTATACCCGAAGTATCATTTGAAGTGGTGTGACGATAATGACAGGTTTTGTTGTTGAGTAAATGGCCGTATACAATTAAAATAACAGCGGGTATTAATAAAACAATTTCCCAACGGTGCCATATTTGTTTAGACAGTAAAAATAAAATCCCCAACGAAAAAACAATCAATGGCTTTAATTGATGATGTTTGTATAAGTAGCCCCGTAACAGCGAAAAAGCCCCAATAACAAAAGCCAAAAAAATCATGAAAAATTCAAAAGCCCTGTTGTGGATAATTTCAATTCCAAAAAGCGGCAGGCTGGTTAATATAATGGGTAATAAGGCACAATGAATGGCACATGCTACCGAAGTAACAATTCCCAACATATCCCAGTTTACTTTTTTAAATTGCATTTTGCAAAATTACTGTAATGCAACTATGTTGCAAAATTTATTAAATAAAATGTTGCAAATCAATATTAGCCGGCGTTAAGTCGTAAATTTGTACCCTGAATTTGGGCAAATGAACAAAAAGAAGGTTTGGGGATATGCTTTATTTTTTATTGGATTAGTGGCTGTTTTCATGTTTGTTATTTCAAGAGTAACCGACATGTTTAAGCGCAGCACGCTTACTGAAAGAAGTATCGTACAACCTTTCCTTTTTGTAAATCAGGATGGACAAACTATTACCAACGCTGATGTTGCCGGCAAAGTGTATGTGGTCAACTATTTTTTTACTACCTGTAAAGGCATTTGCCCCAGAATGAACAATAATTTAAAATCGGTCTATGAACAGTTTAAAGGTAATCCGGATTTTATGATTCTTTCACATACCTGCGATCCGGAGACCGATTCAGTACCCAAAATGAAAAGATATGCCGACTCCATGCAGGTAAATACCCAACAATGGGCGTTTTTAACAGGAAGAAAAGATAGTTTATACAAAATGGCCCGATACAGTTATGGCATTGATGACCCTAAAAATGCCGTAAATGATATTAAAGATGATTTTATTCATACCCAATTTGTAGCGTTAGTAGATAAAAATGGCATTGTGCGCGGACAGGTTTATGATACGCTGAAAAAAGATGAAATTGAAAAATTAAAACACGATATTGAAGAATTATTAAAAGAACAACCCAACAATAACACAGCTAAATAAATTATGCATTTGCCTTATGACTGATGCCATCAACACCATATTAAAGAAAAGCAGTTTAAGTGTAACGCCCGGCAGGTCAGCCATTTTACAATTGTTTCACCAATCGGATGGTGCGCTAACGCATGCCGTTATTGAAGAAAAAACCGGCGATCAGTTTGACAGGGTAACTATTTATCGCACTTTACAGGTTTTTGTAGAAAAAGGCCTTATTCATACCATACCCAGCCCTGATAATTCTATTTTATATGCGCTGTGTAAAGAGGATTGTTCAGAAGGGCATCATCATGACAATCACATCCATTTTATATGCGACAAATGTAACACTACTTATTGCTTAGATCATATTACAACACCGTATATTGCATTGCCTAATGGTTTTAAAACCAACCAAACCGATGTATTGATAAAAGGGTTATGTGCCCAGTGCAACCTGTAATATTTAAAAGTAAACCATTAAAATGATACCTATCCAACTCAGAAGCATGTTAATACAGTCCATAAAATCAAATTCGTTCCTGCTTTTATTTTTAGCAGGTTTTTTAACTTTTGGCAGCTGTAAAAACAGCAATAATCAACAAGATGAACAAACGCAGCAAAATTCATTAACGCCACCCCCACCTGCAACCACAGGCAATAATACTGATGCATTACCTGTTTTCAACATTAAAAATGCATCCGGAAATGTAATTAATATCAAAGATGCATTTAAAGGCAAAAAAGTTTTAGTAAACCTTTGGGCTACCTGGTGTCCTCCCTGCAGAGCAGAAATGCCTTCTTTACAAACTTTATACAATACAACTGATAGTAGCAAAGTTGCATTTGTATTTCTTTCAATGGATGATGATTTTGGCAAGGCCATTCAGTTTATGAAAGATAAAAAATACACCATGCCCTTATATTATCCTGCACAAGAATTACCTGCATTATTTAACGTAGAAGGAATACCAACAACATTTATTTTTGATGCCAATGGCAAAATTATTCACCAGCAAACCGGTATGGGCGATTATACCGGCCCCGAAATAAAACAATTGCTGCAATAAACAAGCAGTTTAAAAAAATGTTTGTGGGTGATAGAATTTGATTTGAAAAAATAAAGTGAACAGTCCATATAAACAATAAAGCCATTCCCGTTAGGGTGCTATTCGCATTTTTTTCCAAGTACCATCTGTTTGTAAATTGTATTGAATCCTATCGTGCAGGCGGCTGCTTCTACCCTGCCAGAATTCAATCAGTGTGGGTTTCACAATATAACCGCCCCAATATTCAGGGCGTGGAATCTTGTTCTCATTAAACTTGTTTTCAAATTGCAATATTGCTTCTTCTAAAACAGACCGGTCTTTAATTATGGCACTTTGTGGCGATGCCCATGCACCAATACGGCTACCTACGGGCCTTTGTTCAAAATAAGCATCACTTTCTGAAGCAGGTACTTTTTCCACTAACCCCTGTATACGCACCTGACGTTCTAATTCTTTCCAAAAAAACACCAGGGCAGCATGCGGATTTTCTGCTAATTCTTTTCCTTTATGGCTATTGTAATTGGTGAAGAATACAAAACCATCTTTATTATAATCTTTCAGCAGCATAATCCTGGCAGAGGGCAGGCCTGTTTTTGTAGCGGTAGCTAACGTCATGGCATTGACTTCGTCTATTTCACTACGAATGGCTTGTTGCCACCAGCATTCAAACTGTGTAAAAGGATCATCTGCACAATCCGTTTCATTGAATGATTGCAGTTGATAATCTTTCCGGATATTAGCGATATCTAAGCGCATTTTTTCGCAAAATTAATGATTAACCTATTATAGAAACCTGATTATAATCAGTTCTACCCTTTACAAATGAAAACCTTATTCAGTTATTTCAAATTCTTTTTGCTTATGTTTACCCGACAGGCAGGTTTATACTGCAGGAATCACAAATAGGGTTAAAATCAATGAAAACAAAATACCACCCACTACAACAATACCTAAAGGAATACGGCTGGTAGAAGCAGCGCCTAAACTCAATGCAATGGGTAAAGCCCCTAAGGATGTAGCCAAACTAGTCATTAAAACAGGCCTTAACCGTTGTGTGGCTGCCTACACTACTACGGCTTCCTTTTTCAATTCATTTCCACGTTTTTGATTGGCAAATTCTACAATTAAAATACCATTTTTGGTTACTAATCCAATCAACATTATCATTCCAATTTCAGAAAACAGGTTAAGCGTTTGATGAAAGAGGAATAAACTGAGCAAAGCCTCTGCCAATGCCAAAGGCACGGTTAACATAATAGTGAATGGGTATAGAAAACTTTCGAACTGGGCAGACAATACTAAATAAATAAGTATTAATGCCAATATAAAAGCAAACAGAATATTTGAAGAACTTTCTGCATAATGCGTGATGGGCCGTTGAGCGCTGTATGATAGGTTTCATCTAACAACCGGTTTGAAATAGCCTGCATGGCTTTAATTCCATCGCCAATGGTTTTACCCTCGGCTAATGATGCAGAAATGGTAGCCGCTTTATACCGATTGAAATGATATAGCATAGCCGGATTGCTGTTTTCTTCTAAATGTACCACAGCATCTAATGGAATAATTTCGCCGGTTTTTGAGCGAAGAAATACATTTTTAATATCATCGGGATTATTTCTTCTTTCGCTATCAATTTGGGCAATTACCTGATACTGATATCCATTCATAATAAAATAAGCTAATTTTCCACCGCTAAAAGCGGCCTGAATAGCGCCTACTACATCGGCGGTACTTAAACCCAAACCTTTAACTTTCATCCTGTCTACAGTTAGCTGTACTTCCGGTTTATTGAATTTAATATTTACATCAGCATTTGCAAAGGTTTTATCTTTCCTAACCTCTTCTAAAAATTTAGGAATTGCATTTTTCAGTTTATTCAAGTCCTGATTTTGCAAAATAAATTGTATGGGTAATGAGCCTCTTGAAGCTAACCCAACTGAGATGGTATGTTCCTGGATGGCAAAAATGCGGGCATCATTAAACTGAGATAATTTTTTTGAAGATTATTGGCAATATCAGACCGGCTGTGTGTTCGTAAAGTGGGATCAGTTAATCCCAAACGTGGCTGTGAAGTATTGCTTCCCGGTCCGGCAGGAGTACGGGCAAACACAAAATCTCTTTCCGGGATAAAATCATACAAATAATTGGCAAATTTATCTACAAAGTTGACCATATAATTATACTGGTTCTTTCGGGTGCGGTAATCACAAAGCGAATACTACTGCGATCTTCCACCGGCGCCAGTTCTGCAGGGTAAGAATATTGATAGAAAAGCCCGCAATATACATGATAAAAAAAGTGCCAATTAAGGAAATGGGAATATCAATTAATGGCCGTAATGCAATGAGCCAGTTTCGGAAAAAGAAGAAAATGACCAATACCACCAAACCAAATGAGATGAGCAGGGTTTCTTTTACCTCTGCCCGGCTTTTGCGAATATTGATGGTATTATCTATTAACAAATGAAACTGAATATCTGATTTATCAGAGGCTTCAATTTGTTTAAGCCGGCGATAAAACTCATTGGCAATTTCAATATTATTAGCACCGGGTTGCGGAATAATGGCTAACCCTACTGCATTGACGCCGTTATATTTCCAGGATTGTTTTAAATTTTCGGGTCCTAATTCTACTTTTGCCGCATCATTCATCCGCACAATGCCGGTTGAATCTTCTTTGATAATTAAATCGCGAAATTGTTGTTCATTGGTTAAACGCCCCATGGTACAAATCACCATTTCGGTATTATTACCATAAATTTTACCGGGAGGTAATTCTATATTTTCTGCTCCAAGTGCATCACCAATATCGGTAAAAGCCACATTAGGTGCTAACATTTTGGCCGGATTTAGCCATAAAAGGTATGAGATTTACCAGAATAGCAGATGGAAGTTGGTTAAGCCATTTCTAAAAATACAGCATGGTTTTCATTAATGCAAAAAAAGTCAAAAAAAATTTTCAAAACCGGATTTAAGTAATTTTTTTAGCATTTTTGCTAAATTTATTAGTGTGTGTAATTTTATTTCTTTAACTTCGTGGCATCATTAATTTTGAAGGAAAATAACCAATTATGAGTAATGCAGATAAATTGAAAGCGCTGAAGCTAACCATGGACAAAATTGACAAAGACTATGGCAAAGGCAGTGTAATGATGATGAATGAAAAACCCGAAAGATTGAATGAAGTGGTTTCAACCGGTTCAATTGGATTAGATATTGCGCTGGGTATTGGGGGTTTACCCAAAGGAAGGGTAATTGAAATTTATGGCCCCGAATCATCCGGAAAAACCACTATTGCTACACACGTTATTGCCGAAGCACAGAAAAAAGGAGGTATTTGTGCCATAATAGATGCTGAACACGCTTTCGACAGTGTATATGCTCAGAAATTAGGCGTTGATGTAGATAATCTTTTAATTTCCCAACCCGATTTTGGTGAACAGGCTTTAGAAATTGCAGACCGATTAATTCTATCCGGTGCATTGGATGTGGTAGTAATCGACTCTGTTGCAGCTTTGGTGCCCAAAAGTGAATTAGAAGGCGAAATGGGCGACAGCAAAATGGGTTTACAAGCCCGTTTAATGAGCCAGGCACTGCGTAAATTAACCGCAACCATAAGTAAAACCAATACGATTTGTATCTTCATTAATCAGCTTCGGGAAAAAATCGGTGTCATGTTTGGCAATCCCGAAACCACCACCGGCGGTAATGCATTGAAATTTTATTCATCTGTTCGTTTAGATATTCGTAGAATTTCGCAAATAAAAGATGGAGATGAAGCGATAGGCAACCGGGTAAAAGTAAAAGTAGTCAAAAATAAAGTGGCACCTCCGTTCCGCGCTGCAGAGTTTGATATTATTTTTGGGCAGGGAATCAGCAAAATTGGAGAAATTATTGATATGGGTGTTGAATTGGGTATTGTACAAAAAAGCGGAAGCTGGTTTAGTTATGATAGTAATAAGTTGGGACAGGGACGTGATGCGGTAAAACAATTACTGCTCGACAATCCTGATTTAGCCAATGAAATTGAAGCAAAAATCAGAGCAAAAATATTGGAAGCAGCAACACCGGCAGAGCCAATACCGGCCAAAGCCTAAAATTTTTTTTGGATTTAACAGGTTAGTAAGTGTAAAGTCATCTCTCTTTTGGGAGATGGCTTTTTTTGTGTACCCTATACAAAGTTTATTGGCAAATTGTACCTTCAAAGCCAAAATAAAAAAAATACAAATGGCCGACTTTAGATTATTAGCTAAAAGAAAAAGAATTGCTTT
>JAKAKY010000106.1 GCA_021824365.1 Bacteroidota bacterium
TGGTTTATTGAATGCTTAAAAAATTTGTATGAACGAAGGGCTAATTGTTACACTATTACTTTGTTTGCCTTTAATGGCATTTGTAGTAATCCGTCTGTTCATTGGCAGGCGTTGGCAGATTTTTTCCGGTTATTTATCAACGCTGGTGTTGATTGTTACTACACTTTTGTCGTTTGTACTGGCCTGGCAATACTTTTTTGTATATGGAAAAATAAATGGGGCTTATGCTTTGTTTGTACCCATCGATTTAAAATGGCTGGTTTTTACCAATCAGCTTTCCATCAATTTCAATATTATTATTGATGCTATTTCTGTAATGATGCTGGTGGTGGTTAGTTTTATTTCATTAATGGTGCATGTATTTAGTCTGGCTTATATGAAAGGTGAGCAACGTTGTGGATACTACTTTGCTTATTTAGGATTATTTACGTTTGCTATGTTGGGTTTGGTATTATCCGGCAATCTTTTTGAATTATTTATGTTTTGGGAACTGGTAGGTATTTCCTCGTATTTGTTAATTGGATTTTATTACACAAAACCCGAAGCCGTTGCCGCCGCCAAAAAAGCTTTTATTGTTACCCGTTTTGCTGATTTTGGATTTTTAATAGGCATATTAATATTGGGTGGATTAGCGAATAATTTTGATATTATTCAGATGATTAGTTCTATTGCGCAACAAGCTGCTTTATGGCAAGGCGCCGGTGCCTCATTTTTAGGCATGTCTGTTTTAACCTGGGCTTGTTTGCTTTTATTTATGGGTGCTGCCGGAAAATCGGCTATGTTTCCTTTACATATTTGGTTACCCGATGCAATGGAAGGTCCTACGCCTGTTTCTGCTTTGATACATGCTGCTACTATGGTTGTAGCAGGTGTGTATCTTATTGCCCGTTTTTTCCCGGTTTTTCAAATGGATGCTACTGTGTTGTATGTCATTGCTATAATAGGGGCAGGTACCGCCCTGTTTGCCGCTATTATTGCTTGTACACAAACAGATATTAAACGGATTTTGGCATTTTCTACCATTTCCCAAATAGGGTATATGATGTTGGCACTGGGCGTAGATGATAGCTTAACCGGTATGCATGAGGGCTATACTGCAGCCATGTTTCATTTGTTTACACATGCATTTTTTAAATCGTTATTGTTCTTAGGTGCAGGTGCTATTATACATGCGGTACATACCAATGATATGCACGAGATGGGGGGACTACGTAAACAATTACCCGTTACCCATATTAGTTTTTTAATTGCCTGTTTGGCTATTTCAGGTATACCGCCTTTCTCCGGCTTTTTTAGTAAAGAGGCTATTTTGTCGGCAGCATATGATAACCATAAATGGATATATGCAGTTGCTTTAATTACTGCCGGTATTACAGCATTTTATATGTTCCGGTTATACTTTAGTGTTTTCTGGAATAAGCCCCTGGTTGCTTCATCTAAAAAGGAAGGTGGTTGGCTCATTCGTATTCCTTTAATTATATTGGCATTACTGGTTATCGTTACCGGATTTATACCATTCGGTAATTTTATCAGTGCTAACGGTAAGCCGTTGTTGTTGGAAATTCATTTTGGGTTTTCGGCTATTCCTGTTTCACTTTCCGTATTGGGTATTTTTTATGCAGCCGTTTTGTACTATCAGGAAAATAACCTGCCTGCATTATTAGAAAAATCGTTTGGGTGGCTATATGTTACCATCCGGAAAAAATTTTATATTGATGAAATATACCTTTTTATTACGCATACAATTGTTTTCAATGGAATTGGCAATACGTCTGCATGGATAGACAAACATATAGTAGATGGGCTGGTGAATTTAAGTGCAGGTATTACCTATCAGTTTGCTGTGTTGATTAAAAAAATACAGTCGGGTAAGATACAACAGTATTTATTGTACTTTTTAGTGGGTGTATTATGTTTATTGGCAATCGTAGTATATAAAAACTGATGGCAATTGCAAAATTTGAATAATCAAACTATATGATAGTTAACTTTTTACTCATTGTTCCATTACTAACCATTCTGGTATTACTGTTAATACAAAACACACAGTATACCAAACCGATTGCTTTGGCTGGTTCGGTGATTCAGCTGATGGTTGTTATTGGTGTTTTGCTACAATATTTGGCAGTATCTTCCTTTAATAATGGGGCAATGCTCCTTCAAACAGATGTTGTATGGTTTAGTCCGCTGCATATTCATTATCATGTTGGGGTAGATGGTATTTCGATTGTGATGTTATTATTAACTGCTTTAATTGTAATTGCTGCTATTTTGGTTTCATGGAAAGAAGCGCTTTTGCAAAAAGAATTTTTTATTCTGTTAACTTTATTGGCATTTGGTGCTTATGGTTTCTTTATTGCCATTGATTTATTTTTAATGTTTTTCTTCTTAGAAATTGCAGTAGTGCCTAAATTTTTATTGATATTGATTTGGGGTAGTGGTAAAAAGGCTTATAGTGCCACAAAATTGGTTCTCATGTTAATTGGCGCTTCTGCATTGTTGTTTATGGGTATTGCATGTTTGTACTACAACGAGCCCGATGGTTTACAAACATTCAACATGTTGCAAATAGCACAGATGCAGCTGCCTTATGCGGTACAAATCACTTTATTCCCTTTCATGTTTATTGGTTTTGGGGTATTTACTGCATTATTTCCGTTTCATACCTGGGTTCCCGATGGTCATTCTGCTGCACCTACTGCCGGTTCTATGTTTTTAGCAGGCATATCCATGAAATTAGGCGGTTATGGTTTGTTGCGATTAGTGATGTTTTTAGTGCCTGCAGCAGCTCAGTTTTATGCGCCTTATATTATTTTATTGGCTGCTATTGGTATTTTGTATGGTGCTTTTGCTACCATGGTTCAAAAAGATTTGAAGTATATGAATGCTTATTCCTCCATAAGTCATTGTGGTTTTGTGTTACTGGGTATTGGCATGTTAACACCTGTAGCTTTAACGGGAGCAGTATTACAAATGGTTTCTCATGGTTTAATGACTGCTCTTTTTTTTGCCGCCATTGGAATGATCTATAGCCGTACACATACCCGTATCATTAAAGAAATGAGTGGCTTATTGGTATATATGCCTTTTATTGGCGGTTTATTTATTTTGGCAGGATTAGCTTCGCTGGGATTGCCCGGTTTGAGTGGCTTTACTGCAGAAATGACGGTATTGGTGGGTTCCTGGCAGCAGCCTGTTACTGCTTATAGGGTTGCAACCATTGTAGCTGCAGCATCAATTGTAATTACGGCTGTTTATGTACTTAGGGCTATTGGAACGGTATTAATGGGGAAGAGCAAAGAGTATCATGATGATACGCCAACAGATGCCCGTTGGTATGAAAAATGGGCAGGAAGTATATTGTTTATTGGAATTTTAGTTGTAGGCATAACGCCGTTTTTATTACTAAAATTAATATCGCCGGCTATCTTGTATATACAACAAACCATTTTTAAATAATTTGAACCTTAATAGTTATACAACCCATTATGCATTATTACCTACATTTATTATTGCCCTTTAAACAGGAATTACTCTTGTTGATAGCTGTTTTTATTTTGTTGTTGGTACAAATTTTTGGTAACAAACCTCAACAGGAATGGACCATGCAATGGATGAATCTGTTGTTATTGATTACGGTATTAACCGGATTTTGGCAAGTAGGGTATGCTACTGATGTAAGTGCCATGTTTCAATTAACCCCTTTCAGTGCTTTTGAAAAATCTGTTTTGGCTTTAGCAACTTATCTTATTTCGTTACAAGCCTATAAATGGCTGCTGCATCATGAACATATGATAGAGTTTTATGTGTTATTACTCGCATCCTTATTAGGTATGTTTTGTATGCTTTCTGCCACCAACTTATTGTTTTTTTATTTGGGGTTAGAGTTATCTACAATACCATTGGCTATTTTGGCCAATTTTCATTTACAACAAAAGCAATCATCTGAAGCGGCATTTAAGTTTATTGTATCTGCATCTTTTGCCTCTGCTTTGTTGTTATTAGGCATTTCATTTTTATATGGTTGCACCGGTACACTTAGCTTTAATGGTATGGCTGACCATTTGGTGGTCAATACATTTTCTATTTTGGCTTTTGTACTTTTTTTTACCGGGCTTTTATTCAAAATTTCGGTAGTGCCATTTCATTTATGGACGGCAGATGTGTATCAGGGTGCTCCGGTAACGGTTACCGCGTTTTTGTCGGTGGTATCTAAAGCTTCCATTTTATTTGTTTTGCTCAATTTTTTATTTAAAGTGTTTCATTCATTTGCTCAGGTTTGGCATGTAATGGTGTTGATTCTACTGTTGCTCACTATAATAATCGGTAATTTATTTGCGTTACGACAGCAAAATTTTAAACGGTTCATGGCATTTTCTTCTATTACACAAATAGGATTTATTTTAATTGCTTTATTGGGTCAAAATATGGCAGGTAGTGCTGCTGTTGTATACTTTATGGTGGTTTACCTTTTTTCTAATCTTTGTATTTTCGGGGTAATTGCGTTAGTAGCAGCTACTACCGGTAAAGAAAATATTGATGATTTCAAAGGTTTTTATCAAACCAATCCTTTTTTAGCATGGGTGTTGTTATTGGGGTTATTTTCTTTAGCGGGTATACCGCCTACTGCAGGCTTTTTCGGAAAATTTTTCTTAATACTATCTGGTATTCAAAATGCCCGTTATTTTCCCTGGATTACTTTTGCAGCTTTGAATTTAATGGTTTCATTGTATTATTATTTGAGAGTGGTTGTGGTTGTTTTTCATCGGGAATCTGCTGCCGAAATAGCAACTATACACATACCACAACCGGTTAAATTAAGTTTTTTTATTTGTGTGGCAGGGGTAATTATTGCCGGCGTAGGTAGCTGGATTTATACTTACATTTATTCATTGGCATCAGCTGTTTTCTAAAAATGAATTGATATGGCCATAAATAAAAATCATGAATTTGAAGACTTAGATGGCATCAAATGTGCCATTGTGGAGCGTAATATTTCAGCAGAACGCGTACAGTTTTTAAAATCTATCTTAATACACAATGGATATACCGTTGTAATAGTGCCCGCTACTAATTCTGTAGCTAAAAATACAGCTGGCGAAGCAACCGTAACAGATGAAGCCACACAGCCACAGTTATTTACTTTAGGTGTTACTGATGTTACCTTTAATGCCATCAATGCCATTTTTGGCCGGGCACTTAAAACCGAAGAGGGGAAAATAGTAACATTGGCGTACTGGCAACAGAAAGATACAACTGCGCACGATGATATTCCTTATTTTTCGGATAACAGTTGCATGAACTGATATTAGCGGCAAATATAATTACTACAAAAAAATACCGGAAAGTAATTCCGGTATTTTTTATTTTTTGAAAATATTATTGACGGCGCCACCCAGCATAGGAAATTTTTCTTTTACATATCCTGCAATGGTTTCAATGGCTTTTTGTGCCTGCTCCGGCGTTAGTCCTGCTTCTGTTACTAAGCGTTCAATAAGTTCATTCATGTTTTTATTTTTGATTAATTAGGTTTTTTGAATATTTATCAGGCTACTTTTAAAAGACTCAATTTGCTTTTATTGAACATTTTTTCGGCATAAGCCAAATCTACATGAAATTCTTTTTGGCGGGAGCCGGGTAATTCAAACATGGCATCGGTTAAAATGCTTTCGCAAATACTACGCAATGCTCTGGCGCCCAATTTATACCCTAAAGCTTTTGTTACCATAAAATCGTACACTTCGTCGTCAATGGTTAATATAATATTTTCCAACTCAAACAAACGCTTGTACTGTTTAATTAAAGCATTTTTAGGCTCGGTTAATATATTTCTAAGCGTAGATTTATCTAAAGGATCCAAATGCGTCAATACCGGTAAACGCCCTAATAGTTCCGGAATTAATCCAAAAGACTTCAGGTCTTGCGCACTTACAAATTGAAGCAAGTTATTTCGTTTATTTTCCTGGTCGTTTTTATCTACATTAAATCCAATAGCATTGGTATTAATTCTTCTGGCTATAATTTTATCAATACCATCAAAAGCACCGCCGCAAATAAATAAAATATTTTTTGTATCTACTTTAATCATTTTTTGTTCAGGATGTTTTCTCCCACCCTGTGGTGGAACCAACACCTCTGTTCCTTCCAGCATTTTTAATAAACCTTGTTGAACACCTTCGCCGCTCACATCGCGGGTAATAGATGGATTATCACCTTTTCTGGCAATTTTATCAATTTCATCCACATACACAATGCCTTTTTCTGCGGCAGTTACATCATAATTGCAATTTTGAAGTAATCTGGTTAACATACTTTCTACGTCTTCCCCAACATAACCTGCTTCGGTAAATACGGTTGCATCTACAATAGCAAAAGGTACATTCAGCATTTTTGCAATGGTTTTGGCCAACAGTGTTTTTCCGGTACCTGTTTCGCCAATCATGATGATATTGCTTTTATCAATTTCAATATCATCTGCCTGTGTTTTTTGTGTGATGCGTTTGTAATGGTTATAAACGGCAACACTTAACACCTTTTTGGCTTCATCCTGCCCTATAACATACTCATCTAAAAACTTTTTTATTTCTAAGGGTTTTTTGACAGAAATTTTAGTGGAATTGGCTGCAGGTTGAATGTTGTTATCTTTTAGTTCCTGTGCTATAATTTCCTGAGCGTGTTCAATGCAATTTTCACAAATATGTGCTTCCTGACCGGCTATCAAAATTTTTACTTCTGCACGGCTTCTTCCACAAAATGAACAATGTAAATGCGTTTGTTTGGCCATAATACAATTTTTGTATGTTTTAATAAGCTGTTAATGAATGGGTTAGCCATTAAAACAACATAAAGTCACCATTTGTATGTTCAAATAGTGACTTGCAAAGGTACAAATTTGTTGATACTGTTTAAGTTAAAAGTGATACGTGGTAATGCAGTGCAATTATATTTTAGTTAGAATACCGTCTACAATGCCATATTCAACGGCTTCCTGTGCATTCATCCAATAATCGCGGTCAAAATCTTTCATAATTTGTTCTACGGTTTTACCACAGTTTTCTGCTAAAATTTTGGCACCTAAATCCTTGGTTTTTTTCATTTGGTCAGCCTGAATTTCAATATCGGCTGAAGTGGCCTGAAAATAACCACTTAGGCTGGGTTGGTGTATCATTACTTCGCCATGCGGATAAATAAAACGTTTTCCTTTTTTTCCCACACTTAATAAAATAGATCCCATACTGGCTGCTAAACCCATACAAATGGTGCTTACCGGCGATTGGATGAGTTGGATGGTATCGTAAATTACCATTCCACTGGTTACTACGCCACCCGGGCTATTGATGTATAATTTTATTTCTTCACCGGGTTTATCTGCGTCTAATAATAATATTTTGCTAACTAACTCCCTTGCACTTTTATCATCAACAACACCCCATAAGTAAACCGCTCTTTTTTCAAAAAACAGTTTCTCCATTTTTTTCATCATCTGCGGACTCATGGGATCTTTTTCTTCCTTATTGTTGGGTTCGTCTTCGCCTTCTTCGTTTAAATAGGGATTAATGATGTATTTATTCCTAATCATAATTCGTTTAGTTTAAAATCTTAGTGAATGTGTCGGAAAATTATATGCTTAGTCTTTTTTATCTTTTTTAGGATTACGGAACAACACTTCATCAACTAATCCGTAATCTTTAGCATCCTGAGCTGTCATCCAAAAATCCCTGTCACAGTCTTTTCCTACGGTATCAATATCTTTTCCGGTATGTTCTGCAACTACCTCGTACAACTCTGATTTTAATTTTTTGATTTCACGGGCAGTAATTTCAATATCGGTAGCCTGGCCTCCAATGGAACCACTGGGTTGGTGTAACATAATTCTGCTGTGTTTTAAAGCGGTGCGTTTTCCTTTTACACCTGCACACAATAAAACGGCACCCATACTTGCTGCAACACCGGTACAAATGGTAGAAACATCAGGGGTAACAAATTGCATGGTATCGTAAATACCCATTCCGGCATAAACGCTACCACCGGGGCTGTTAATGTACATTTGAATATCTCTGGTACGGTCAGTACTATCTAAAAACAATAGCTGAGCTGTAATAATATTGGCCACATAATCATCAATGGCTTCACCTAAAAAAATAATTCTATCCATCATTAACCGGCTAAAAACATCCATTTGCGCTACATTCAATGAACGTTCCTCAATAATGTATGGGGTTAAAGCGGTAGGGTTAAAATGATTGCGGTAATTATGTAATGTAGCACTGCTGATTCTTCTGTGATGAATGGCATATTGCTCAAATTCTTGTTGTAAGTCCATGCGCTATAATTTTAAATGAAGTTAAGAGTTTACATTATTCAAATACCATGCAAAAAAAACAATACGACAAAATTACAGGTTCATAATTTTGTTTAAAAAAAATAAAAAATATTTAAACAAAACCATCATTAATTGGTTACTATAGTTTAGCGAGCTAATTTTGGTAATTATTGGGCATATTAAAATAGGCTTTCTAAGGTATGGGCCACTTGATCAGCACACTTCTGATGCAGTGCCTGTAAAAAATATTTTCAACTAGGGTATTTATAAATTTTTTTAAGTGTACAACCGGATTGTTCAAACAGTCGTAAATGATGTGTATTGATAATAGTAAAGGAATGGAATTTTATGGATTTAAATAAAGTAGCCGTATATAGAAAAGAGCATTTTACTGCAGCCCATCGTTTACACAATCCTGCATGGAGTGACGAGAAAAATGCGACCATATTTGGGTTATGTAATAATAAAAATTTTCATGGCCATAATTATGAGTTAACTGTAAAAATTACCGGTGTACCGAACACAGATACCGGTTACGTGTTTGATACGAAAGTGTTGAGTGCTTTGATAAAAAAAGAAGTATTAGACCGTTTTGATCATAAGAATTTGAATTTAGATACTGTTTTTTTTCAACAATTAAACCCAACAGCGGAAAACATAGCAAAAATTGTATATCAATTGCTGCGTGCCAAGCTGGATGAACATTTAGAATTAAAAATATTTTTGTATGAAACAGAGCGAAACTATGTCGAGTATCCAGCTTAATGGCAAAAATGTAGATTTAACAGATGTGCTGATAGAGGAAATGGGTGATAACCACATTCTTACATCTGTTGATACGCCGCTTCGGGAAGATGCTTTTGTTTTATCGGATGATGAAAAAATCAAAGTCATTGAAAAGCATTTTCGTGCGATTATGGAAATTATGGGTTTGGATTTAACCGATGACAGTTTAAAAGGCACACCAAAACGGGTGGCAAAAATGTATATTAAAGAAATATTCAAAGGGTTAAATCCCGATAACAAACCTAAAGTAACTTTATTTAACAACACTTATCGGTACAACCAGATGCTGGTTGAAAAAAACATTTCTTTTTACAGCAATTGCGAGCACCATTTTGTACCCATTATTGGAAAAGCACATGTGGCATATATTAGTAATGGTAAAGTAATAGGTTTGAGTAAACTGAACAGAGTTGTTGCCTATTTTGCCAAACGCCCACAGGTGCAGGAGCGCCTAACCATGCAAATTGGTACAGAGTTACAAAAAATTTTAAGCACCAATGATGTGGCTGTAGTAATTGATGCCAAACATTTGTGTGTGGCCAGCCGCGGTGTGGAAGATGATACTTCTACCACCATCACTTCTTTTTATGAAGGAAAATTTAAAGAAGAAGCTACCCGTAATGAATTGTTGAAATATTTGGAACTGAACATGAAGTTTTGAGAAAAAAGCCCGATGCACAAAAAGAGGCTGTCTTAAAACAAAATTTTAAGGCAGCCTTATTTTTTATGGTGCGCTGTATATTGCTAAAAATTTAGCTTTTGTATAGAACACACTGGCGGCTGGGTGTTT
>JAKAKY010000107.1 GCA_021824365.1 Bacteroidota bacterium
TACCAGTAAAGATGCAGCTGAATATTTAAAGGCGCAATTACAACATAAAACCATTGAAATGTTTGTGGCCATTTATTTAAACCGTGCCAACAAAATTATACGGCATGAAGTAATTAGTACAGGCGGTATTACCGGAACAGTGGCTGACCCCAGAATTATTTTACGAAAAGCCATAGAATGCAATGCCAGCTCACTCATTTTATCGCACAATCATCCAAGTGGCAATTTAAAACCCAGCACAGCAGACAAAGAACTTACGCAAAAAATAAAACAAGGCGCTTTATTGATTGATATTGTGTTACTTGACCATATTATTGTTAGCCATGAAGGGTATTTCAGCTTTGCTGATGAAGGTTTATTATAATACAAATACCCCTTAAGCCCAACAATTTAAGCCTGTGCGGTTGGTCCGCCAAAGTTGAGTGGAATTTCAACTTGTTCCATATCCTGAATTGGGCCATTGGCGGCCTCATAACGTTGAATATTTTCGGTTAATGCTTTCATGAAACGTTTGGCATGCATGGGCGTTAAAATAATTCTGCTTTTTACTTTACTTTTTGGGGTACCGGGCATTACATTCACAAAATCTACCACAAACTCAGCATGGCTGTGGGTTATAATGGCTAAATTGGCATATATGCCTTCGGCTACTTCCTCAGAAATTTCAATATTCAACTGATTATTGGGTTGTTGTTGCATGCAATAAAAATTTTGTTCGAAGATAGGGTAAGCAGGTATTTATTACATCAAAAAGCGGCAGAAATATTGCTCTGCCGCCTTTTTGATAAAATATTTGAAATACAAAAATAGCCAATACTATTGCATCCAGAATAATTTAATGGTAACATTATCTCCACCCATTGCACTTACAGCTGCTGTATAACTTGTACCATTTGCGGTGGCTTCATTAGCAGGATAAGTGTAGCGCCAGGGGAATGCGGATTGTGGATTTCCGGGAACAGCCATGGCCGGGTAATATAATCTGCGAATAGATGTCCAGGCATCAAAACCTCTCATATAGTATGCAATGTACTGCTGTAAACCAATTGCCTGCTTCCAATGAACGGAAGAGGTATTGGTTCCGGTACTACCAATAGCGCCGGCACCTAAACCACCCGGTGCGGTAGCATAAGCAACAGAAGGCTGAGCCAGGTAAGTAGCCGCATCGGTTGCAGAACCACCCCATGCTCTAATTGAGGCGGTAACCCCATTATTATAAAAGGTTGCAGCAGTGCCTGTCATAAAATTTCTTTCAACAGCTTCTGCTTGCAGGAAAGATATTTCTGCATAGTCTAATAATACAGAAGGTGCAGCAGGATCTACAATGGTGCCGGTTAGTGGGCTGAAATAAGGATTAGAATAGTTGTTCCATGTATTGGTAACACCAACAGTACCACCTATATCACTACCACTGTACTGATTGGTATAATAGGCAGAACGGCGCGGGTCGTTTAAACTAACCATAGGATTGAGTAAAGTTTTAGTAACTACATAATCCTTCCTGTTGCTTTGAATGAGGTTTACCCAAACAGGGTTAGCGTTGGGTGTAATACCGGTGTATACGAATACTGCATTATCTGCATTAGACTGAAATACACCACCGGCAATCGCTTCATTTACTTTGGTTTTAGCGGTGGAAGGATCAGAATCAGCAATCAGCATGGCCATTTTCAATTTGAGCGAGTTAGCAAATGTTTTCCATTTGGTAACATTACCCCCATAAATTAAATCGGCTGAACCAAAACTTGGAGCACTGGTGTTTAGCCCATTGATGCAGGTATCTAACCTTTTTAATAAATCGTAATATACGGTTTTGGCATCATCATAAGCCGGGAAAGGATATTTATTAATATTATTGGCTTGCGTATAAGGTATGTTACCAAATGTGTTTACCAAATAATAGTAGGTATACACTTCCATAATATCCGTAATTTCCAGTTCATTTTTAACTATAGCCGGATCAGTAACATCGGTGGGGATAAGCAGTTTTGCTTGTTGAAAATTATTCAAAGCACGTACATACAGGTTATTCCAAAAGTTTTGGGGAATATTTCTGTTCCCTAAATTGTAGTTACTTTCATCCAAATAAGTGGCTTCTGTCCAGTATTGCGCAATCAACGTAAAAATGTTGGAGTTTACATTGGGTGTAGTAATATAATCTACCAAATTTTTCTGACCATTGGTAAACAATGCATATGAAGGAGCAGAAGGGGGATTCTTAGTATCGATATTCAGACTGGTGATATTTTTTTGACAGGATGCCAACACAAATACCGATAAAATGCTATAAAATATTATTTTTTTCATGATACCTGTTTTTAGAATTTGAATTTAACATTGAAGCCGATATTGCGTACCGCAGGATATGAACCACTCTGATAGCCCTGTGCATTGCCTGCACCCAAACCATCTTCAGGATCGGCATAAGGTACATTTTTGCTGATAATCCATAAATTTCTTCCCACAATGGCAATATCAATTCCTTTAATGGGCTTCATTTTTTCAATGGCTCTTTGTGGTAAAGAATAAGAAATATTCAACTCTCTTAATTTTACGAAACTGGCATCATATACAAATGCGCTGGCCGGATTTCTGTAATAGCCATATAATCCATATCCATTACCACTATTGTCAACTCTTTTTGTATTAGTTTTACCATCGGCAGTTACACCTTTTAGAATAATTCCACCCCCATTCGCCAAAGAATTACGGGAAGGATTTCCCAAATCATTTAAGCCGGCAGTAATATCATAAAGCCCTGTAGCAAATCCATAATAGGTATCTAATGAGAAAACACTACCGCCCTGACGCATATCTATCAGAAAACTGAAAGTAAATGATTTATAATGGAAACTGTTATTGATACCACCGGTCCATTTTGGTGTAGCATTGCCAATAATATCGGTTGTTTTATTATCCTTTAAATAATATCCATTGGCTTTTACGGTTCTTTGTCCGTTGGTATACACAAAGTTATTACCCTGAATGGTTCCAAAAGGCTGACCAACGGTTGCATTGATGGAAACACCGCCCTGATAAGATTGCAATACCTGATTTTGTTGATTATTAAACAGAGATAATACTTTGTTGTTAATCTTGCTCCAGTTTACGTTAATATCCCATGAAAAATTACGTGTTCTGATGGGAGTACCATTGATAGACAATTCAATACCGTTGTTTTGAATAGAACCAAAGTTTACATACTGGTTAAGAAAACCGGTTGCACCGGAAGTATTTACCTGTGTAATTAAATCGAAGGTTGTAGAAGCGAAATAGGTGAAATCAAAACCTAAACGGTTTTTAAAGAACGACATTTCTAAACCTGTTTCAAAACTTTTGGTTCTTTCCGGTTTTAAGTTGGGGTTATTGTTTACGGTAGGCAACGATACCAATGCATTTCCGTTAAAAGGAGAATTAATGGTATAAGTGTTCAACACACTATGATAAGGTGCATCGTTACCCACTTCTGCATAGTTTACACGTACTTTACCAAATGATAACCATGGCGCATTATCAATCATTTTATAAAAAGCCCAGCTACCTGAAATGGCAGGATAAGTATAAGCATTATTGCCTGCGGGTAAAGTAGATGATTGATCTCGACGAACGGTACCATCTAATGTCAACATGTCTTTATAAGTTAGTGTTGCACCGGCAAATACACCACCTACTTCTTTTTCCAACAATGCTTCATTTGGTGCATTGATTGGGTTTACAGAGTTAGATAGCGCATAGAAGTTAGGTAAATTTAAACCACCATTGGTAGAGGCAAAAATACTGGAATAAGTATCCTGACGCAGATTGGCTCCCAATAATGCTTTGAAATTAAAATTCTTTGATAAATCTTTATTGTAGGTGGCTAAGAAATCGTAGTTAACTTCTTTATAATTCATGTTGTTTCTGGAGTAAAACGGCACGTTAACTGAACCGATAGCATCTCTTTCTTCCTGCAAAGAATTATAAGTATCCATTGAAACACGACCCAATAACGTAATGCTCTTAGATGGGGTATAATTGATATAAGCATTTCCAAATACACGTTGACGGCTATCCTGTTCATAATTCTGATAACGAACAAAGTATACATTGTCCCAATAAATGGGATTGGTATTGCCATTTACCGGGTCAGTCATATTCCAGGTAACATTTTTACCGCCTGAATTAAAGTAAGCAGTTTTTTGTTGCTTAATATCTACGTTCATTTCCCACCATTGCCTGAAATTAGACATGATGTTGTTGGAAGTATAACCGGTACCATATCGTCCTAAACCACTAATTTCTGAATAATTAATAGTTCCGCCAACGGTTAAATTTTTAGTAAGGTTATGAGTGGCGCCAAAATTGAACATGTTTTTGGTAATATTACTATTGGGTAAAATACCATTATCACTGGTACGAAGATAACCCAATTTAAATGTTCCATTTTCACCACCACCATCAATAAATACACTGGTATTGTAAGAAACAGGATTTACAAAAAAGGTAGAAGGATCATTTTTGGCGGCAACCCATGGAGTTGGTTTCCCATAATTGGGGTTACCCGGATAATTAGCAAATGCATCCCATTGGTACACCAATAAATTGGGATTGAATTTAGCCCCATAAGAAGCGTCTTCGGTTGTGGGAACAATTAATTGAGGTGAGTTCTGTCCAAACTGTGGCAACGGTGCATATAAAAAATTGCCATCAGGTGAGCCATATCCATAAGGAAAGGCACCCCCAATTTCAGGACCGGAACCGTAGTTAGCGCCATAGTCGTGCTGGTATTTTACAAATGTGCTTTTATCGTATTTACCCACATTCATACCGGCATTTACTGTTATACCCAAACCCCTTTTGGCTTTTTTGGTTGTTATTAAAATAACCCCATTTGCTGCTCTTGAACCATATAAAGCAGAAGCAGCGGCACCCTTTAATACGGAAATGGATTCTATGTCATCCGGATTTAAATCGGCAGCATTGCTACCGTAATCGTACCCACCGCGCCCTGCTCTCTGGCCACCTGATGCAGATGAAGTATTATCGAAAGGTACCCCGTCTACCACAAACAAAGCCTGATTAGATTGTGATATAGACTTAATACCTCTTAATACAACATTTGTAGATGCACCTAAAGCAGTAGGTTGTGTAATTTGCAAACCTGCTACTTTGCCGGATAAACCATCTACAAAATTAGAGTTACGCGTTTTACTTACCTCATCACCACCCACTTCCTGTGCAGCATAAGGCAAGGCATTTCTGCTACGTTTAATACCCATGGCGGTTACTACAACTTCATCTAATTGAGAACTTTGACGTGACAGAGTAACAGCCACATCAGTTTCATTGCCTAACCTAACTTCTTTTGTACCAAAATTTACGGCTGAGATAACAAGCACATCGCCTGCTTTGGCTTCAATTTTAAAATTTCCCTGCGCATCGGCGGCTGTAACAGCGGTGCCTTTTTTAACACGTACAGTAGCCCCGTCAACCGGCTTACCGTCACCGTCTAAAATGCGTCCTTTTACCAAATGTGCCTGCGCAAACAGGGTTGACACACCTAACAAAAGTACAATAGCTAATGAAAGCAATTTTCTCATGTGTTTCGTTTTAATTTTCTAAAATTTGTTAATAGCCTGTTATAATCTCAAAATTCTCTTTAAGCAATTGTTAAATTATAACAATGGTCAAATATAAGGACAGATTACATTAGAAAATGCTGCAAAGCGAGATTAGAATTTGATTAAAAAAAATTTAAACGTCTTAATATATACGTTAAATAATAAATATTAATAATCTAAATTATTCATTATCAATACTTTATTAATTAAAATTTTAAAATTAAAAAAAACATAAATGTTGAAAATATACATGCAATTACCAGCTTGCATTCTTTATTTTTTAAATCGAATTCTGATGTATAATTGCAGGTGCATAGATTAAAAAATTACCTTTGCCGCATGATTATATTAAATGGAAAAGTGGCCGCTCAGGCTGTAAAAGAAACATTAAAAGCACAGGTAGAAAAGTTAAACGCCCTTGGGCATCGCCCACCCAAATTAGCTGCTATTTTGGTGGGTAATAATGGCGCCAGCGAAACCTATGTAGCCGGCAAAGTAAAAAATTGTGCAGAAACGGGTTTTGAATCATTACTGATCCGTTTGGATGCTACCGTAAACGAAGCAACCCTTTTACAAACCATTGAACAGTTAAACCAGGACAATACGGTTGATGGTATTTTAGTACAATTACCCCTTCCCAAACATATTAGCGAACAAAAAGTGATTGAAACCATTCATCCTGCTAAAGATGTAGATGGTTTTCATCCGGTAAATGCCGGAAAACTGGTGCAGGGTTTACCCGGTTTTATACCCGCCACGCCTTATGGCATTATGTTAATGTTAAAGCATTTTCATATTCAAACCAAAGGCAAACATGCAGTGGTGTTAGGCCGCAGCAATATTGTAGGCCGCCCAATGAGTATTTTACTCAGTAGTAATATTCCTTACGGAAATTGTACGGTAACCATTGCCCATTCACAAACCCAACATTTGAAAGACATTTGTCTGCAGGCCGATATTTTAGTGGCAGCTTTAGGCAAACCTGAATTTGTAACAGCCGATATGGTGAAACCCGGAGCTATTGTTATTGATGTAGGCATTACCAGGGTGGAGGATGCCACTGCCAAAAAAGGTTTTCGGATTAAGGGCGATGTAGCATTTCAGGAAGTAGCTCCTAAAACCGCAGCCATTACACCTGTACCCGGTGGTGTAGGGTTAATGACCATTGCAGGATTATTAACCAATACCTTGCAAGCTTATTTGAACAATCAAAAAGCTAAATAAATAAAATAGTATACAATCAACCTAAAAACCTTCATTTGCAACCAGCTATGCAACAACTACCGGTAATGGAAAGCTTTTATACCCTGCAGGGAGAAGGATATTACCAGGGGCATGCCGCTTATTTTATCAGATTAGGCGGTTGTGATGTGGGTTGCGTTTGGTGCGATGTCAAAGAAAGTTGGGATGCCTCCAATCATCCGCAATACACCATTGATGCCATTGTACAACAAGCAGTTGATACGGTAACCCAACAAGCCGGTTCGGTGAATAATGTTTTATGCGTTATTACAGGTGGCGAACCTTTATTGCATCCATTATACCAATTAACCACTGCATTGCAAAAAGCCGGCTTTTTAACCAATATTGAAACTTCGGGTTCATCGTCCCTGAGTGGACACTGGAACTGGATATGCCTTTCACCAAAAAAATTTAAAGCCCCTTTACCCGAAATTGTGCCCTTAGCCAATGAATTAAAAGTGGTAATTTTTAATCAACATGATTTTGCCTGGGCCGAAACCTATGCCGGGCAAACCCATCCCCATTGTAAGCTATACCTCCAACCCGAATGGGATAAAGCTGCGGCCATTACACCACTTATAATTGAATACATTCAGCAACACCCGCAATGGGAATTGAGTTTGCAATTGCACAAATACATTAACGTACCCTGATTATAACAGGTTCATTTCTCAACATATCCGAACTTTCGGTTTTTATATCAAAAAGCAATTAACTGCTTTTTAAAAAATGGTGGAATGGTGGCTTTGACTTAACTTTCATTCTTATTCAACATACAAATATCCCAATGAAATATTGCTTTGTTTTTATTGCCTGTTTGTTGCTTCAGCAACTGAACGCACAAACTTATTCGCCTGCTAATAGCAGCCGCGCTGTTCAGGAACAATACAATAAAGCCATGCAATATTTAAATGACGGGTATGTAAAAGAGGCCATCCCGGTATTACATAAAGTTTTGGAGCAAGATTCTGCTTTTTTAGATGCATGGCTTTCATTAGCCGGTGTGTATGCCGAATTGAAAAATTATGCATTGGCTATTCAATACTATGAAAAAGTAAAAAATGCCGATAGTATTTACTTTCTTCCCTATAACCTGCCCTATTCCATTAATTTAGCAGGAAAGGGGCGCTTTCAGGATGCAGAAAAAGCAATTGAACAATTTCTTGCCATATCCAACTTAAATGAACGGAGCCAAAAAAGTGGCCTTTACAGGCAACAATGTTACCAATTTGCTATTCAATATGCCCGGGAACATCCGTTACATAACGTAGCCGCCTTTGCGCCTAAAAATTTAGGCGATAGCGTTAACTCAGCACAATCAGAATACTATCCTACCCTCACCATTGATGATAGCCTGCTCCTATTTACCCGGCGTGGCGAAGGGGCTTCGGAAAATTTTTATCAAAGCATAATTCATCATCAACATTTTTCAAAAGCAGAATTAGTGAAAGGTGATATTAATCTACAACCTTATAAAGGTGCTATTACTGTTTCAGCAGATGGCGACTGGTTGATATTTGCCGGCAATTTTAAAAATGGCTTTGGCAATTTTGATTTATACATTTCTTACCGGACACCACAAGGCTGGAGCGAACCCGGGAACCTCGGCCACAATGTAAACTCTGAATATTGGGATAGTTCACCGGCTTTAAGCCCCGATAATCATATTTTGTATTTCAGCAGTAACCGCCCCGGTGGTTATGGCGGAAGAGATTTATACCAATGTATTCGGCAACCGAACGGACAATGGGGGGCGGCTACCAATATGGGGCCTGTCATTAATTCAGCCGGTGATGATGCCTATCCTTATATTCATGCCGATAACCAAACTTTTTATTACACCAGCGATGGATTGCCCGGCTATGGGGGCACCGATTTGTTTATCATGCGTAAAGACAGCACCGGCCATTGGGGTAAACCGGAAAATGCCGGCTACCCCATTAATACCATTGAAAATGAAGGCAGCATCTCCATCAATTCATTAGGAACCACCGGTTATTTTGCCAGCGATAGAAGTGATAGCCGTGGCGGTTTAGATTTATATTCCTTTGTTATTCCGCCACATATTCAACCATTAAAAACCTTATTTGTGAAAGGAGCAGTTTTAGATGCAGTTACACAAAAAGGTATTCCATGTGCCATTGAATTAATTGATAATCATACCGGCAAACCGGCCATGCTGATAAAAGTAGATGAATTAGGAAAATTCTTTGTGCCGCTTCCTGTTGGCCGCAACTACACTTTCATGGTGAACCGAAAAGGATATTTACCCTATAGCGAATTGTTTTACATGCAACAACACTTTGCAGATAGTACTTATCAAAAAAATATTCTATTACAGCCCATTGCTAAAAATGCCGGCTTTACCTTCAAAAATATCCAGTTCAATATCAACTCAGCCGAGCTGCTGCCGCAAGATGCTATTGAGTTAAACAGGGTAATTGAGTTTTTAAACGATAACCCAACCGTAACCATTGAAGTGCAAGGCTATACAGATAATACCGGTAATGAAACCGATAATATTATCCTGTCCACCCAACGTGCCAAAGCAGTTGCCAATTATTTGGCCATACATGGAATTGATTACAAAAGATTATCTTATAAAGGCTTAGGTTCAGCCAACCCAATTGCAGACAATACCACTGAAGCAGGCCGTATTAAAAATCGAAGAACAGTATTGGTAATTACAGGCATGTAATTTTGTTTTGCAATGCATAAATAACATATATTAGTTTTTCAAAACAATAGGCTGTTTATGAAAGATGTGTTGGTTTATGAAATTGCTTTAACCCGGGTACCCGGTATTGGTACAGTGCAGGCAAAACAATTGATAGAACATTTTGGCGATGCACAACAGGTTTTCCAATCAACCAAAAAAGCATTAGCACAGGTAGATGGCATTGGTGAAATAAGAGCAAAAGCCGTTAAAAGTTATAAAGATTTTGAACTGGCAATACCCGAAATTGAATTTTGCCAAAAACATCATATTCAAATATTAACTTTATGGGATCCGGCATACCCGCAACGTTTGTTACATTGCTATGATGCCCCTTCT
>JAKAKY010000108.1 GCA_021824365.1 Bacteroidota bacterium
AAAAAATACCAATAATTATACAGGTACTATCTGGCTGAATGAATTGAATACACCCGATAGTAATTTTAATTTTAGTATTGCAACAGCCACTTATGCACCGGGTTCAAAATTAGATTGGCACATACACCCGGGTGGACAAATTTTATTGATAACAGAGGGCATTGGTTATTATCAGGAAAAAGGTAAACCGGCACAAATCCTTCATAAAGGAGATGTGATAAAATGTTTACCCGGTATACCCCATTGGCATGCTGCAGCACCCAATAGCGATTTTGCCTATATAGCCTTTTCACCTGCCCAAAAAGGAAAAACGATTTGGTTACAAAAAGTAACTGATGAAGAATATCACTCCGTTCAACAATAAAAATAAACACAGCACTTCATTTATGCATTACTAAATATTTTATCATGAAAAAAAATATGCTGCTACTGTTTGCCATGTTATTAGGCTTTCAACTTTCATATGCGCAACAACCTGAAACATCACCATTAAGCAATGAACAACAAAGCATTATTGACCTTTCCAAACAAAAATGGAATTGGATGGCAGAAAAAAATGTTACAGCCTTGGATAAGCTGTTTGATGCAAAATCGGCATTCGTACACATGGGGGGTAGTTGGGGCAAAACACAAGAAATAAATGTAATAAAAAGTGGAGGCATTTGGTATAAGCAGGCTACCATTCATGCTGCAACCGTAAACATTATTGAAAATACAGCCATTGTTTTAAGCAATATAACCTTACTGGCAGTAGTAGGCGGAAATGAAGTAACCAATCCATTTATTGTTACAGAAGTGTATATAAAGGAAAACAATGAATGGAAATTAGGTGCACTTTCATTTACCAAGCTACTAACACCTGAGGATAGAAAACATTAATATACAAATGCCGGGGATTCCCGATTATTTAAACACACTGTTGGTATGCAAAAGTTAGTACTTTCGTATTTAGCAATGCTTGTATTAGTATGCACCAAATGTAACAGCACAAACAAATTTCTCAAATACAATCATCATTGTGTATTTTTCTAGAACCAACAATACACAAGCCGTTGCAACAATGATACACGAGCTAACGGGAGGAAAATTAGTAGCCCTGGAATTGGAAAAACCTTATCCGACCAATTATCAACAAACTGTTCAGGAAGTGGTGCAACAAAATAAAACAGGTTATCTGCCTGCATTAAAAACCAGGATAGACAGCCTGTATCAATATCACGTGGTTTTTATTGGATTCCCAACGTGGGACATGCAGTTACCACCACCTGTAAAAAGTTTTTTGCAACAATACCATAGAAACTTGAAAGAAAAAACAATTATTCCTTTTAATACGAATGCCGGCTATGGTGTAGGCAGCAGTTTTGAACAAATAAAAACATACTGTTCCCAAAGTAAGGTTTTAGAAGGATTTAACACAACAGGAGGAATTGAACGAGACGGAATTTATTTAGATATAAAAAATGAAAAAGCAGTTGCTGTAAAAGCTGCAATAAGGCAATGGTTAATAAAAATTAGCATACTCAAATAATATATAAATAATAATTAGTATTAAATAAATCATCATTATGCAAAAAAGAATATTAGGAAAAACTGGCCTTGAAGTGTCCGCACCCGGCCTTGGTTGCATGGGGCTAACCTTTGGCTATGGGCCTGCTACTAATGAAAAAGATGCCATTGCACTGATACAAAAAGCAGTTGAACTGGGAATTAATTTTTTTGATACGGCCGAAGCCTATTCACAAGGCGCTAATGAAGCATTATTGGGAAAAGCATTACAACCTTATCGCAACAAAGTAGTGATTGCCACAAAATTTGGCTTTAAGAATGGGGACTCTGCTCAGGGAGTTGACAGCCGCCCTGAAAGAATAAGAACAGTGGTAGAAAATTCATTGCGCTTATTACAAACAGATGTAATTGATTTATTGTATCAGCACAGAGTTGATCCGAATGTACCCATTGAAGAAGTAGCAGGAATGGTAAAAGTTCTGATTGCAGAAGGCAAAGTGAAACACTTTGGCCTATCTGAGGCCGGAGTAGCATCTATTCGCAGAGCCCATGCTGTTCAACCGGTAACCGCTTTACAAAGTGAATATTCTTTATGGTGGCGTGAACCGGAAAAGGAAATCTTTCCTGTATTGGAAGAGTTGGGTATTGGCTTTGTTCCATTTAGTCCTTTAGGCAAAGGATTTTTAACAGGTGCTATCAATGAAAACACACAATTTGATAAAACCGATTTCAGAAATGTGGTACCGCGTTTTTCAGAAGAAAACCGGAAAGCCAACCAATCAATTGTTGATGCCATCTCAAAAATAGCAACTGCCAAAAATGCAACCAATGCTCAAATAGCACTGGCATGGGTATTGGCACAAAAGCCATGGATTGTGCCCATTCCCGGTACAACTAAGTTGCATCGTTTAGAAGAAAATATAAATGCAGTGAAAGTTGAATTAGCACAAAAGGATTTACAAGAAATTGACGCTGCCGTTTCTAAAATAGAGATACAGGGTGCCAGGTATCCACAGCATTTACAGAAGAGGGTTGGAAAATAATCGTTTGATTAATGTAAAATATTCTATGATGAAAACAAATAAGATAAATGTAATTGTCGTGATCGGTGCAGGATCAATAGGCCTGGCTATTGCAAGGCGTGTTAGTGCGGGCAAGCTTATTTTGCTGGCCGACTTGAAAAAAGAGCATGCAGCTATGGCAGCTAAAACATTAAGTGAAGCCGGTTTTGAAGTAAGCACTGCCATCGTTAATATTTCCTCCAGATTATCTATACAAGATCTTGTAAAAACAGCCACAGCCATTGGCAATATTACCGGATTGATACATGCTGCAGGCGTTTCTCCTTCACAGGCACCACCTGCAACTATACTGAAGGTAGACTTATATGGCACTGCTGTTATATTAGAGGAATTTGGACAGGTAATTGAACAGGGTGGAGCCGGGGTTGTCATCGCTTCACAATCCGGCCATCGCCTTCCAGCACTTACACCGGAACAAGATAAGGCATTGGCTACCACCCCTGCCGAAGAACTATTATCACTTCCTATGCTTCAACCCCATCAGATTAAAGATTCGCTGCAAGCCTATCAACTATCTAAAAGAGGTAATTCCCTGCGGGTGAAGGCAGAAGCCGTACGTTGGGGTAAACGCGGCGCAAGAATTAATACCATTAGCCCGGGTATTATTATTACACCACTTGCAAAAGATGAATTAGCCGGGCCAAGGGGAGATGGCTATCGCCGAATGATTGAAATTTCAGCAGTAGGAAGAGCGGGCACGCCTGATGAGATAGGCAATGTTGGCGCATTATTAATGGGCCGGGATGGCGCTTTCATCACCGGCAGCGATTTCTTAATGGATGGCGGGGTTACCTCTGCCTATTGGTATGGTGAACTGGCTCCAAAAACGGAATAAAGGCAATGATATTCTTCGCGCAGGTATTCGCAAATTTTGAACCGCTGATGCTCACAAAGACTACCAATTAGACTAAACAATGGAAATTTTTATATATATTTGTCCACAAATACTCAAAACTTCAGAACTGCAACTATTAACAGGAACTTGAAATTATTATAACAAAAAATAATCAGAAATACTCATGTTCTACAAGATTTGAACAAGCAAGCAAACCCCAATTATTACAAATAGAATCACTTAAAAAGAATTCCTATAAAAACTTTACCTGCCTCATACAAAATTGCATTACAAATTGACCATTTTTTAATCGCAAACGGTCAATTAATTTTAAGCTAATGCATGAAATTTAATGTCAATGTATTTCAATAAGTAATTGTGATACCTGCACCATAACCCATATCACTATCATAATGTGTGGAAAGGTTGATATACTTGGTTAAGATATATCTAAAACCCGCAGCATATTCCTTATCGGTATTAATCATCCAGTTAAAACGTAAACGTGGGGTTATACCGATATCCTGCCGCGATAACTGAAAGCGGAATTTGCCATTTCCATCAACACGAAGATCAGCTACAGTAAGTGTAGGTAATACATAGGCAATACCTGCTGTTATCGTTTTCCGGTTTAGTTTATTACTGGTTTGGCCAAACCAGTTTTTTTCTTCGCTACCAAAAAGATTTTTTGGACCGCCTTCTATCTTGTAATGGTAATCAAACCCAACATACGGAAACCACCACTGCATACGACCGAGATAACGGCCAATCATCGTTTCACTCTCATAACCCGTAGTTGCTTTATATCCCAAATGCCACAAAGTACTGGCCTGCCAACGAGTGTTGGCAATCATAAAATTTCCGTCGCTCCCATTACTTTCTAACCCAACTCTACCCATGGCATGAAGCATATTCCCTTCTGCAAATAATTTCTGCTGTGCTAATTTTTTATTGCTGATGTCTGGTGCTGAGGCAGTATCTATATTGGTATAACTAAATACCCTACCCATACCGCTCATCATGTGGTAAAGGATATGACAGTGAAAAAACCAGTCGCCGCTGGTGTTGGCCGCAAACTCAATCGTATCTCTCTCCATGGGCATAATGTCGAGTACGTTTTTTAGCGGTGAATAATCGCCCTGCCCGTTCAATACCCTAAAATCGTGGCCATGCAGGTGCATCGGATGGCGCATCATGGAATTATTATACAGAATGATCCGGACATTTTCACCTTTCTTTATGAGGATTTTATCGGCTTCTGATAGAACTTTATTATCTATACTCCAAACATAGCGGTTCATGTTTCCGGTTAAGACAAATTTTAGTTCTTTCAGCGGTCCCGGAGGGAGGGTTGTTTTATGAGGTGCCCGTAACAAACCGTAATTAAGTGTGGTAATATCTCCTCCTGAGTTACCCATATCCATATTCCCCATTTCGTTTTCCGCCGACATGTTCATAACTTTCATATCATTGCTGTTGTGCTTCTTTTTTGTTTCTTCAGCACCTGTGATTTCTGGGTACATAACGGTATTCATATCCATCTGCTGGTTTTGCATGCTCATACCCTCCATCTGAATCATGTTGCCTTTCATGTCCATCATGTCATTCATCATCTTCATTCCGGCAAAATATTTCAACTTAGGTAATCTTTGAGCAGGTATTTTTTCACCAGTTCCCAGCCATAAAGAAGTTGATTTAGTACGATCTTCTGGCGTAGCCAAAAATTCGTAGCTTTTGTTATTCGGTATGGTAAGCACAACATCATAAGTTTCCGAAACCCCAATAATCAATCTGTCCACTTCCACCGGCTCTACATCGTTGCCGTCATTGGCAACTACCGTAATTTTTCCGCCCGACCAGGTGAGCCAGAAATAAGAAGAAGCACCGCCATTTGAAATCCTTAAACGCACTTTATCCCCTGCTTTCAATTGCTTTTGTTCGCTTTCTGTTTTTCCATTAATGAAGAAACGGTCATAAGCCACATCACTAACATCCATGGGTGTCATCCGTTTCCATTCGTTGGTGAGTTTTGTTTTTAAGTATCCCGTTTTTATCGCTTCTGAAAAACTTTGGGTGGTTCCTTTTTGGATAGCGAACCAGTCTGTTGCTTCGTGTAAACTGCGGTCAATTTCTTTGGGGTTCATATCAGCCCAATCACTTAATATAACCGGGATGGTAGGCAAATCGTCAATCCCTGATCTGAAAGTTCTATCTTCACTCCGCTTCTTCAAAACCATAGATCCATACATTCCAATTTGTTCTTGCAACCCATAATGGCTATGATACCAATGTGTGCCATTTTGAATAATCGGAAATTTATAGAGATAGGTGGAATGCGGTTTAATAGGCATTTGTGTTAAATAGGGTACACCATCCATTTTATTGGGTACAAATAATCCGTGCCAATGTAAACCGGTGGGTTCATCTAATTCGTTATGCACATATATTTCGGCAGTGTCTCCTTCGGTAAAAGTGAGGGTGGGCATCGGTATTTGTCCATTTACCGCAATAGCATGTTTGGGCTTACCGGTGAAATTTACAGTTGTATCTCTGACATATAAATCATAACGGACCACCTTAGGTGGAGCACTTTTTACCATCGAACTTACAGATTTTGCATCCATGGCGGACATCTGTCCGTCATCCATAGACTGCATATGGTCCATTTTCATCATCTTATTTTCCGATGACATAGGCATAGTGTCTTTTTTTACAGTTTGCATTTTAGCCGAGACCGGCTTTTTTATAGAAATTGTTTTCTTATACAACTCCATCCCGCATTTAGGGCATTTGCCTGGTTTATGGGTATGTATTTCGGGATGCATGACACAGGTGTAATACGTTTCTGTTGTTTGTGCCTGCATAAACATATACGTTGAAAGAAGAAGTATTATGAAGACTATTCTTTTCATTTTTTACTTTTTAAGTTTTAAAAGACTTGCATTTATTGCTACTATAATAGTGCTTGCACTCATCAATACTGCACCCATTGCAGGGCTTAAAACAAATTTTGGATACAGTATTCCTGCGGCAAGCGGTATGGCAATTATATTATAACCCACTGCCCAAATAAGGTTTTGTACCATTTTATTGTAGGTACGTTTACCGAAGTCAATCATTTTTACTACATCGCCCGGATCGCTGTTTACCAAAATAATATCGGCTGTTTCGGCCGCTACATCTGTGCCTGAACCAACGGCAATGCCCACATCTGCCTGTGCTAATGCAGGTGCATCGTTTACGCCATCGCCTGTCATGCCAACGATTTCGCCTTTTGCCTGAAATTCTTTTATTTTCTCCTGTTTTTGATGTGGTAATACATTGGCAAAATATCCATCCATACCTAATTGATTATTTACTGCTGTAGCAATTTTTTCATTGTCGCCTGTTAGTAAAAAGGATTTAATATTCATTTTCTTTAAATCATCAATTGCCTGTTGCGAACCCTCACGAATACTATCGGCTAATGTTATGATGCCTGCAACTTCATCATCTATCAAAACAAAATTTACTGTTTCAGTGTCCTGATTTATTTCTGCAGGGATTGTGGGCAGAGAAAGTTTTTTTTCTTTAAAATAATTAGGACCTGCTGCTACTATGTTTTTTCCATTCACTGTTCCTGCTACCCCGATGCCCTGCATATACTGAAAGTTTTCAGATTTCCATAACGGCAAGTTTTTGTTTTTTAGAAACTGTATCACGCCTTTTGCAATGTGGTGTTCAGAATTTTGTTGTATTGCTGCTGCGTATTCAAGTATTTCATCTGCATTATATTTTTCTGTTAATGGAATTATTTTTTGCACTGCGTGAGAGCCTTTGGTAAGCGTACCAGTTTTATCAAATATGATAGTAGATAATTTTCTTGTGGTTTCAAAAGCTGTACGGTTGCGGATTAGTAATCCATTGGTTGCCGATAATGTAGTTGAGATGGCTACTACTAAAGGGATGGCTACACCTAAAGCGTGAGGACAGGCTGTAACCATTACCGTTACCATTCTTTCCAAAGCAAAAGCCATTCCGCTGTCTTTGCTGTACCAGTAAATAAAAGTTGCCACTCCAACCAAAATAGCAATAATGGTAAGCCATTTGGCAACCTTATCAGCAAGATTTTGTGTATTGGATTTTGCTGCCTGTGCATCCTGAACAAGATTAATAACCTTATTAAGATAACTGTCCTTCCCAACACCTGTGGCTTTTATTTTTAAAGCACCATCGCCATTAATAGAACCTGCAATTACGTTTGCTTTCACTTCTTTTTTTACGGGAACACTTTCACCTGTAAGCATACTTTCATTTACAGAAGAAATACCTTCTATTACCAAACCATCAGCAGCAATTTTTTCGCCCGGTTTAATAATAACAATGTCATCTTTCTTTAATTCGTCTAATTTGATTTTAACCGCTTCTCCGTTTTGCTCAACAGTTACATCGTTGGGCAATAATGCCACCAAAGATTGCAAAGCACGGGAAGCAGCCATTTGCGAACGCATTTCAAGCCAGTGCCCCAGCAGCATTATATCAATCAATGTAGCCAGTTCCCAAAAGAAATCCATGCCCTGCAAGCCAAACACAACGGCAACGCTGTATATGTATGCAACAGAAATTGCCAACGCAACGAGTGTCATCATCCCGATTGCTTTGGCTTTTATTTCGCCAAACATTCCTTTGAAAAACGGCATACCGCCATAGAAATAAATGGCTGTGCTTAATGTAGTCAAAATATAATTATCGCCTTTGAAACTTAGGCTAAAGCCAAGCCATTGCTGTATCATGTGCGATAACAATAGGACGGGAACAGTAAATGCAAGGCATAGCCAAAAGCGTTGGAGGAAATCGCTTGTATGATGTCCCTGATGTTTATTGTAACCACTGCCGGAACCTGCATTGTGTACGGCATGTTCATTGTGATTGCCGTGCATTTGCTGCGAAGCATTTTCCAACGGCACTAAGTCCATACCGCAATGAGGACATTTGCCGGGGTCATCTTTCAACACCTGCGGGTGCATGTGACAAGTATATTTTTGCATACCTGAAAATTTATTTACAGCAATCTTTCTTCTGAACAAAAGTTGCTTTGAAAATTTTGATTAATATTTATTTAAATTTTTGCATTGTGATTAATTATTTGCTGAAAGGCTGTCTGCTGTTTTCTGCATCCAATCCATTACCAAATCCTTTTGCTCTTTTGAAAGCCTTGCATTTTTGTGCATCATTTTATAAGATGATATTGGCATTTCATCATCATTAATTTGATTGGCAATACCTTTTAGTTTGCTTATCTGCCTACGGCTGCTGTAACTTCCGAAATCACTAAAGTTTAATTCCTCTTTTCCTTTTATTACATGGCTTGCCATCATCCATGCAACTGGCTGAATGTTGGAATACCAGGGATAATGAGTATTGTTACTGTGGCAATCGTAACAGGCATTTTGCAAAATGGTTTGTACATTGTTTGGCACAACATATATTTTTAAAAAATCGGTTGGCAAAACCTGCCCACTTTTGTTGTGAGCAGGATGTATAAACTGAATGCCAGCAAACAAAATCAGCAAAGCCAATATTATTTTTTTAATGCGGCTCATACTACTGAATTGTTTCTTTAACAGAACCACAGGTTGGCATTGCTTTACCCAAATACGGATTTTTAATTTCTTTTATTTCGCTAATCCAAATTGCACCTTTGCCATTGTTTGCCATTGGGCAAAAATCTTTATACAAGGTTTGCCCACCATTGCCAAAAGTTTTTACTAAATCTGCAATATCTTTGCTTAACAAAATAAAATGCTCTCTTTGGTGTGCAATTTTATCTGCATTTGCGCCAATGTGTTCTGCGTTTTCTTTTAAGTCGTCCGCTATATCCATAAAGGTTTTCATTTGAGCACCAGATAAAGTTTTCATATCTACTTTGACTAATGCTGCAACAATTGCGTTGGCTGCTGTTGAAGCATCTTTGCCGTTGTCTTTTGCTAACGCATTTTTTAATTGAAGATAATCTGCAATAATTTCCTTTACAGAAAATGTTTGTATTGTCTGCGTAGCTTCTACAAATACCCGTTGGGTTGTTAGATTTGTATCTTTAGCTACATCATTTTGTTTTACAGATGTTATACTGTTTCCATTGCAGGCTGTGAAAGTGCCGGCTGCTAATGCAAGCCCAAAAATTATGAGTTTCATTTTTATTTGATTAAATGTTAGAAAATAGAAATAGAAATGTACAGGCATAACTATGCTTATACTTTCAAAACATATAATCAGGTCTAAATTTGGAAACTCCGGATAAAAATTCGGATTTGAGAACCTGGCGGGTCGTAACCTGACTCAAAATATTTTTTTGAAACCTTTAGTTGTGAATGATGAAGCGTATTACTAACATAATAAGTAGTAATAAAGGCAGTGACGAAAACAGGGTTTAAAAGTTTTGCAGTTGGTGGAATTGCTTTTTCGGTCTGCGAA
>JAKAKY010000109.1 GCA_021824365.1 Bacteroidota bacterium
GTATTTTACCTGGTTATTGAAAAGTTTAGCGTATTTTTTATATTTCGATTTAACACGAGGAATTAGGATTTCAATCATGTCTTTTCTGATCTTAGCCTGCATTTTTGCTTCCGTATCAAAATCATCATGCTGGGTTGACACTACAATTGTATCAATTCTAACCGGTTTATTATTATCATCGTACTCTAAAGTAACCTGGCTTTTTGCATCGGGACGCAGGTACTTAATTTGTTTGTTTTCTCTGCGTAAGGCAGCCAGTTCAATTAAAATTTTTTGTGCCAAATCTAAACTAAGTGGCATATAATCATCTGTTTCATTGGTAGCAAAACCAAACATCATACCCTGATCACCGGCACCTTGTTCTTCTTTTTTCTTACGGTCAACACCTTGGTTAATGTCAGGAGATTGTTCGTGAATAGCCGATAAAACACCACAAGAGTGTGCCTCAAACATATATTCACTTTTGGTATATCCAATTTTGCGAATTACACCACGTGCAATCTCTTGTACATCTAAATAGGCTTTTGAACGCACTTCACCTGCTAATACTACCTGGCCTGTAGTTACCAACGTTTCACAAGCTACTTTTGATTGGGAATCGAACGCAAGAAAATTATCGATTAATGCATCAGAAATCTGATCGGCAACTTTATCCGGATGGCCTTCAGAAACACTTTCGGAGGTAAATAAATAAGACATGAATATTTGTTTTTATTGATACGTGTGCAAAGATAATAGTATTGTTATTACACGAGATAAGTTACAGGTACAACTGCTTAAATTTTGACAAACAGTTACTTCGAGAGTTCCTGATATAATTCAATATATTCCGTTAAATCAGAATCCCTTCCTTTAAAAGGAACAATGGTTTTTCCTTTCAACTTATTAATGTCATCTATTAATTTTTTTTCTAACTGATCATCGCCAATGGTTACTGCATCTGCAAAATGTGCTCCGCCTTTAAAAAGTGAAGTATTGGTGGCATCTTTATATAACTCTAAATCTTTCTCTTTTACATTGGCATTAATCACTGCTTTTTTTACAAAATCGGTGCCTAATTTATCTTGAAAAGTATTTTGGCCCACAGTAAAAACCACTTTGCTGTTACTAAAAATTGCTTCGCGTTTATAAGCCGTTTTAATATAAGCGGGGATTAATCCGGTCATCCAGCCACTGCAATGAATCAGATCGGGAGCCCATCCAAATTTTTTTACCGTTTCTAAAGCACCCTTACAGAAGAAAATACTTCTTAAGCCATTATCATCAAACCAGTTTTCCTCATCGTCATGAAAAATTTGTTTGCGTTTAAAGAAATCTTCATTTTCTAAAAAATATACCTGAAGGCGGGCATTGGGCAAAGAAGCTACTTTAATTTGAAGCGGATAATCATCATCATCAACAGAAACATTTATTCCAGACAAACGCACTACTTCATGTAACCGATGCCGGCGCTCATTAATCACACCAAAACGGGGCATAATACAGCGCACTTCTAAACCACTATCATTACTCTTTATTGCAAGTTTGTTTACAATTTCTGCAAACTCTGTCAACTCTAAATAAGGCGACATTTCGGTTGCAATAAATAAAATTCTTTTCTTTGACATCTACTAAGTCAATTTAAGTGAGGCGAAAATTAAGGGTGCAAAGTTAATTAAAATACACCAAATAGGTGATAAAAGCATATTTATAAACAATTATATCGGCAAAATATGGTGATTTGTAAAAGTATTGTAGCATTACAGGAGGTAATTAACACGCAAAAACAAACCAATCATACTATTGGGTTTGTACCTTCCATGGGTGCTTTGCATGAAGGGCATATTGCACTGATAGCAGCATCTAAACAAGCCGGTAACTTTACCGTTTGCAGTATTTTCGTCAATCCCACGCAATTCAATAATCAGGAAGATTTTGAAAAATACCCTGTTTCTATTGAGGCGGATATTGCTTTATTAATTCATTACCGATGCGATGTACTGTTTCTTCCTTCGGTTTCAGAAATGTACCCCAACAACGGGCTTAAGTTAACCAAACCCTACCCTTTAGGCGCTTTAGAAAATGTTTTAGAAGGGCAATATCGCCCGGGGCATTTTCAGGGAGTATGCCAAATAGTTGAGCGGTTATTAACTATTATTCATCCGCATCATCTGTATATGGGTAGCAAAGACTATCAACAATTTATGGTTATTAGCTTTTTATTACAATTTAATCCGGCACTATCAACCATACAATTACACTTGCAACCCACTGTTAGGGAACAAAGTGGGCTAGCCATGAGCTCCAGAAACCGCCGTTTATCAGATGAAAATTTGAAGAAAGCTGCAGCACTCTATCAAAGCCTGTTATTTGTAAAAGCCCATATTTTACAGTTCACCATTCCAGAATTAGAACATTTAGTTACTCAAATGCTGTTGAAGGCCGGTTTTGAAAAAGTAGATTACATCAGCATTGCAGATGCTAATACCCTTATGTCCATTGCATCTGTGCAACCTAATCAACCAGCCGTGGTATTGGCAGCAGCTTATATACAAGGTGTTCGGTTAATTGACAATTTGATGCTTAACTAAATCACTTAACTAAATAAAAGGAAACTTGTTATAATCATATCATCTTTTACATTTGCGTCCATTATGCTAATAGAAATATTAAAATCAAAGGTTCACCGTGCTGTTATTACCGAAGCAAATTTGAATTATGTTGGCAGTTTAACCTTAGATGAAGACTTGATGGATGCTGCCAATATGATTGAGCATGAAAAAATTCAGGTGGTGAATGTAAACAACGGCGAACGATTAGAAACCTATTTAATAAAGGGGCAAAGAGGTTCAGGTGTAGTGTGTTTAAATGGGCCTGCGGCCAGAAAAGCGGCTGTTGGCGACATTATTGTAATTATGTCTTACGCCCAAATCGATTTTGATGCTGCCAAAACATTTAAACCCCGCATTGTATTTCCAAAAGCAGGAAATAAACTGTAATTAACACAGGCTTATGTAAATTGCAGTAGAATTTTCCTGCATGAAAAGAAAACTGAAAGTATTTTTAAAATATCTTTTTTTCCTTGGGTTGGGTATATTTTTGGTTTGGTGGAGCCTCCACCAAATACCTGCCAATCAGTGGGGAGAGTTTACCGGTGCACTTAAGCATGCAAAGTACATTCTATTTATTCCCGTATTTTTCATTCTTACATTAAGCCATATTCTTAGAGCTTTACGGTGGAAGATTTTGATGCAACCCATGGGTTATCATCCTTCTATCATCAATACTTATTTTTCAGTAATGATAGGCTATTTAGCTAATTTGGCCGTACCCCGATTAGGAGAAGTGTTAAAATGTACCTTATTAGCACGTTATGAAAAAGTACCGGCAGAAAAATTAGTGGGCACTATTGTGGCCGAAAGAGCTTTTGATGTGCTATCACTTGGTTTGGTGTTTTTGCTGGCATTGTTAACACAGTATGAAATTATTGGCGATTATGCCATTCAATTGTTCAAAGAAACTTTTCAATCTAAATCGGGCGGAATTTCGATTCGTAAAATGGCCATTGCCATTGGGGTTTTGCTAATTCTTATACTCATTATCAGGCACTGGTTTAACCAATTTGCACACCTGAAGTTAGTTATTCAATTAAAAAAAATTATTCGGGGTATTTGGGAGGGTTTAAGCAGTATTAAAGACATTCAGCAAAAAGGCTTGTTTATTTTTTATTCTTTTGGCATTTGGTTTTTGTATCTATTCGGAACATGGGTGGGTTTTTATGCTACAACAGGTACCAGTGGTTTAGGCATTCCCGTAGCCTTTTCTGCTCTGGCATTTGCCAGTATTGGTATGATTATTACCCCCGGTGGCATTGGCGCTTATGCTTATTTAATGGCTATGGTTTTAGAAAAAAACGGTATTGCTTTTGGAATTGGATATGCCAACGGAACTTTGCAATGGTTTGCACAATTCATCATTATCCTATTTTGGGGATTTGTTTGTATGGGGTTACTGCCCTGGTATAATAAAAAACGAATAGTACCCTCAACACCAAATTCATAATTAATATTTAGCATGTTATGCGATACACACAAGCTATACAACAAAAAATAATGCCCTTAGCTGCATTAAAAGCAATGAGAATGGGATGGAAAATACGCAATAAAACAGTGGCATTTACCAATGGTTGTTTTGATATTTTACATGAAGGACATATTGCCTCATTATCAAAAGCAGCAGAAGAAGCCGACTATTTAATTGTAGGTGTGAATAGCGATGCCAGTACCAAACGTTTAAAAGGTGCCGACAGGCCCATCAATCAGGAACATAGCCGGGCACTTGTACTTGCCTCATTGTTAATGGTAGATGCAGTGATTATTTTTGAAGAAGATACACCGCTGGAATTAATCAAAACCTTAGAGCCGGATGTTTTGGTAAAAGGGGGCGATTATACCATCGAAACCATTGTAGGTGCCAAAGAAGTAATTGCCAATTATGGACGAGTAGTAATCAATCCAATAGTAGAAGGATTCTCTACTACCGGTATTCTTCAAAAAATAAAACAATTGGGTTAACCCACTTTTAACCTCAAAGCATGGTGAAGCCCCTTGCGGGGCCTTTAAAAAATTTATAGAATTAGGTAGAATAAACGAAAAGCGATTTTAGATATTTATAAGGATGCGGAATTTGATTCATTAATCTTTCCACTACATCATTAAACAGCCATTTACGCATATTCCTTCTGTTAAATCGATATTCATATTCATCGCTATAGGCAAACAAATATTCACCTGAGCATTGATGATGTGTTCCCCTCTCCCAGTTTTTGAACTGCATAATTTGTTTGTGCAGTTCTTCCATTACACTACCTTTTTTCGAATATTCCATGCTAATTTTTTATACGAATGATATGCATCTGTTTTTATTTGGGCTTCGGCTGATACATTATCTTTTATCGCATACTTCAATTCTTCAGACTTAAAACCTTCTATTGGCTGTAATGCTATATTCCCTGTTCTCCCATCAGCTAATATCTCAACTGCCACAAACATTGTGTCCTTTGTTTTGGTGCTTCTCCCTTTATCAGTAGAATAGCCCGCCAATCAGAGTTTCATCCACTTCTACATTACCTTTCAATTTATCATCTTTATCTTTTTGCATTACTGCCTATTCCTTTCTTTTAAATAACCAGGCTGTTTTCTGTTGTACCCCCAACTTCTGTTCCCAATTTCAATGCTCGACATTCCCTTTTTCTTCGCTGTTAATCTGAATACCATGTGAAATGCTTTCAGTATTGGCATCTTTATTCCATGAAATACAGTATTGGCCGTAACACTTTCATCGTAACCACAACGGCGGCAACGCCGATAGTAGTATGTCCAACCTTTATAGCTCTCTCCCACATCCACATTTGTTATATTGACGGCTCTTGCCCTACTTGATCTTCAACAGATAATTGTAGCAATCTTCATTTGTTTTGAACTGTTTGCTAAACTTAATCGCATTAATCCCTTTGAACATAACTAACTATTTTAGACTTCAAATTACTAATTTATTTAGTTATTACCAACTCCTTGCATTTCTTTGTGAATATTCTGCCTAATCCTAAAAATTTATTGAAATGCTTCTTTTACTCTTTCAAAAAACGATTTATCGTTCTTGCCGGGTTGAGGTTTAAAATTGGGGCTATGGCTTAATTTTTCCAAGATTTCCTTTTCTTCTGTAGAAACGGTTTGGGGTGTCCAAATATTTACGTGGATTAATTGGTCGCCCCTGGCATAACCTTGTACCTCCGGGAATCCTTTTCCTTTTAATCGGAATATTTTTCCGCTCTGAGTTCCTGCGGGTATTTTAATTTTGGCTTTTCCATCAATAGTGGGTACTTCTACCTGTATTCCAAAAATGGCTTCAGGAATAGAAATATGTAAATCATATGCAACATTCAAACCATCGCGCTGTAAATCAGGATGTGCTTCTTCTTCAATTTGAATCAGTAAATCGCCAGGTATGCCACCTCTTTCACCTACATTACCTTTTCCACTCATGCTCAGTTGCATACCTTCCTGAACACCGGCAGGCACATCAATTGAAATGGTTTCTTCACCATACACCCTTCCCTCACCTTTACAAGCGGTACATTTGTTAGTTACAGTGCTACCCTCTCCATTACAGGTAGGACAGGTAGTAACCGTTTGCATTTGTCCTAAAAAAGTATTGGTAACTTTACGAACCTGGCCTGAGCCACCACAAGTGCTGCAGGTTTGAATACTGTTTTTATCCTTTGCCCCATTACCACCGCAGGTTGAACAAACAATGTATTTTTTTACTTTAACTTGTTTGTTTACCCCATTGGCAATTTCTTCGAAAGTGAGTTTAATTTTTATACGTAAGTTACTTCCACGTTGTCCGGTTGGTCTTCTACCACTACTGCCACGTCTGGAACCTCCTCCACCGTCAAAAAAGCTGCCAAAAACATCATCACCAAAAATATCCCCAAAATGGCTGAAGATATCTTCCATATTTTGAGCACGACCAAAACCACCGGTACCCGGGCCAAATGCCTGATGGCCATACCGGTTATAACGGGCACGTTTATCCGGATCACTCAACACTTCATAAGCTTCAGCTGCCTCTTTAAATTTATCTTCCGCTGATTTATCACCCGGATTTCTGTCCGGATGATATTGCATAGCCACTTTGCGATACGACTTTTTAATCTCTTCGGCAGTAGCTGTTTTAGAAACACTTAGTATTTCGTAATAATCTCTTTTTGACATATCAAATTTTTCTTAGTGTTTGGGCAGTAGAAACTACCTTTTATTTTCCTATAATAACTTTAGCGAAACGAATCAGTTTATCATTTAAATAATACCCCTTCTGTACCTCATCCAATACTTTGCCTTTCAAATTATCATCCGGGGCCGGAATTTCGGTGATGGCCTCATGTTTTTCTATATCAAAATCAGTTTGTAAACTGTCCATAACTTTTAATCCCCTGTTTTGAAGCACATTGCGCAGCTTATTAAAAACCAATTGAATGCCCTCTTTTTGTACGGCAATATCAGCGTTACTGCTTAATTGTTTCTCTGCCCTGTCGCAATCATCCAATACATCCAATAACGATACAATTACCTCCTTGCCTGCTGTTTGTTGTAATTCTAAACGTTCTTTTGCAGTTCTGCGCTTATAATTTTCAAATTCAGCCAATAAACGTAAATATTTATCTTTTTGTTCTTGAATTTCTGTTTCTAATTTTTCTATTTGCCCCTGTTCAGCCACAGGTTCATTCAGATGTGCAGAGCCGGCTGCATTTTCGTCAGTATTTAAAGATAAATCATTCTCTGTAATGTGTTTGTGGTGTTTGTCTTTTCCTTGCATAGTTCAAATTTGAAGTGATTAAAGGAAGGCAATTTTTTTGCCAATAAGCCTAAAGCAGAAAAATTGGCAGGTAATGCGCTTACTTTTGCAAAATGACAAAGGTTTTTTTAAACAAAAAAATGAATCCCCGAATTGCCGGTGGACATCCCTGGATATTTGGTAATGAATTACAGCCTATTACAGACGCAAACCTAATGGCAGGCAATTTGGTAGAAGTATATACACCTGATAAAAAATTTGTAGGAATTGGCTATTTTAATCCAAAATCGCAAATTACAGTACGCCTCTTAACCCGAAAACATGAAACAATTGATGAAAACTTTTTTTATCGTAAAATCATGGCAGCCTGGCAATACCGTCAAAAATTGGGTTACCGTGAAAACTGCCGATTGTTTTTTGGCGAAGCCGATGATTTACCTGCTTTGATTATTGATAAGTTTAATGATTATTTTGTAATGCAAACCCTTGCATTGGGTATTGACCTCTGGAAACCTGCCATAGTAGCGGCTTTGGAAAAAATATTTCATCCAAAAGGCATTTACGAACGTAATGATATACCGGTGCGGGAATTGGAAGGATTGCCGCAACAAAAAGGATTTTTATCAGCTCCATTTCCGACCGAAATTATGTTGAATGAAAATGGCTTACAATTTTATGCAGATATTGAAAACGGACAAAAAACGGGCTATTTTTTAGACCAGCAACACAACCGGAAAGCCATTGAACCCATTGTAAAAAATGCGAAAGTATTAGGCGCCTTTACCTATACCGGAACATTTGAAATTCATGCGGCACATTTTGGTGCAACATCTGTTAGAGGTATAGACATTAGCGAACAGGCAGTACAACAGGCCAATAAAAATGCAGCGTTGAATCATTTAGAAAATATTTGCCATTTTGAAGTAGCCAATGCATTTGATGTGCTAAAACGATGGGCTAAAGAAGAACAGAAATATGATGTGATAATGTTAGACCCGCCTGCCTTTACCAAAAGCAGGAACAATATTCAAAATGCATTGAACGGCTACAAGGAAATTAATTTACGCGGCATGAAACTGGTGGAAAATGGCGGATTCTTAGTAACCTCCAGTTGTACCAATTTAGTAAACCCACAGCAATTTTTAAACACCATTGAAATGGCTGCGAAAGATGCGAAGAAGCGCATCAGGCAGGTTTTGTTTCAAACCCAGTCGAATGACCATCCCATTATCCGTGGATTGGAAAATACGGAATACCTGAAATTTTTGATTGTGGAAGTGCGGAATCGATAAACAAATTTATTTCACCACCTGAAAGCGGCCGGATTGGACAATCATACCGTTTTGATTACGTAACTGATACACATACATACCACGGTAATAATCATCTAATGGTACTGTAATTTTAGTACCATCCACCATATAATCATTCATTTTTTTGCCGATAAAGCTAAAAATATATAAAGTATAATTTTTATAATTTTGATTAGCTTCAAATTCAAAATTGATGAAAAAAGTGGCCGGGTTGGGAAAGGCATTAACCAGTTTTACCTGATCGAAATTATCAGGAAAAATAGGCTTTTCAGGATGGGCTATGCCTGCAAAGCTGATAAAAACCAATAAAAAACTGAAGTAAAATTTTATCATTAAAGAACGCTTATATGCTGAGCTAAGTTACTACATAGCTTTGAATAACAGAAGTATTTAGCATATTACTACAACAATTGTATAGATGGATGAAGTTGGCATGTAGAAAAAATAAGGGATTGTTTCGTTAACAATCCCTTGAAAAAATGGCAATTAAGCAGCCAATGCATGTTGAATGGCATCAAAGTTGGGCAAATCGCCGGCATTCTCTAAAACTTCGGCATATTGAATGGTACCATTCGCATCAATCAAAAATGCGGCTCTTTTACTCACCCCTTTCATCCAACCAATAAAAGAATCATATATTGCACCATACGCAGTTGAAACCTCTTTATTAAAATCACTCAGCAAAGGAAAATTTAATCCTTCCGCTTCTTTAAATTTTGCTAATGTAAAAGGTGAATCTACTGAAATACCCAATACAACTGCATCGGCATTATTGTAGATGGCCATACCATCGCGTATAGCACATAATTCTTTGGTACATACGCCTGTAAAAGCCATGGGAAAAAACAATAAGATTACTTTTTTTCCTTTAAACGAACTAAGTGTTACCTGATTTCTATCGGTATCATAAAGTGTAAAATCGGGGGCTTGCATGCCTTTTTGTAATTGCATAAAATTTGTAATTTTTGGTGTTTATAATGTTTGAATATTGTAACAAGAAAAAATGAAAATTGTTGCCGGCTACTACAGCTGTTTTAGCCGGCAAGATTTACCCAGGAATTACTTTTAATACAGTTAAACAATGTTGTAAGCTTTGTTGCCATTGCTGTGGTTGCAAACCAAATACCTGCATTATTTTTTCTGTATTTAATACACTAAATGCCGGACGCTTTGCTGCGGTT
>JAKAKY010000110.1 GCA_021824365.1 Bacteroidota bacterium
AAAGAGAAATATTTAACAGCAATAGGGAAAACAGAATGGGAAAGCCTGTCATGGAATGACCAAAGTATCGCTGAAAAGAAAGACATCATCAACAAGGTTGATTTTGTGTTCATTTCTTCAGAAACAGCAGAGGCTTGCGGGAATGCAAAAAATAAATTAAAAGAGCAAATGGTTAATCATCTTTTGCTTGATTGTAGTGATGCACACTATAACGCTTCTGCAACCACGCAAAAAGATAGAATAGGAAAATGTTTTACATGGATTAAAGGCGACCCTACATTTAATGGCTTAAAACAAATCAAATATGAGCCGCTTACGAGAATAGCAATTCAGGATGACCGTCCTGAAGAAAAAACTGCCTATAATGTTATTGATAAGGTTAAGTTTGTTACAGGTGATAATATAAACTATTTTGACGGAAAAGCGATAGACCTGAACCCTAATCTCAATGTTATTATAGGGGGCAAATCATCGGGCAAGTCTTTGCTATTATATCATATCGCTAAAACCATAGACCCTGTACAAGTAACAGAAAAACTTGGCGTGGTTAATGAGAAAGAATATGACTTGATTAGCAAAGTAACAGGTTTTGATTTTGCCGTAAAATGGAAAGACGGTGTAATAAATAAATTAAGTGATAACGCCGATAGTAGAAACCGCCAGATAACCTATGTTCCTCAAATGTATATCAATCATCTTGCCGAACAAAAGGGTGAAAAAAAATTAGCAGAACTGATTGAAAGTATTTTGTACCAAAACGATGAATTTAGAAAATTTAGCGAGGTGCAAAATAAAAAAATTCAGGAGTTGAATTTAAAGATTGGGAATGATATAAACGAAGTTTATGCTATTAGGGATAATTATCAAAACGTACATAAAGAATACAAGGAAATAGGTGATAAAAAAGCAATACTGGACAATATTGAACGAGTAAAAAAAGAGATAGCAAGGTTGAATGAAAAAGCCGGTTTTACTCAAGAAGAAGTAGTACAATACAAAAAACTTCACCAACGCAAAGAGAGAATTGCTGCTGCAAAGGAAAGAACAGAGGGGTATATAGACCGGGTTGGTAAGTATATTCAAGAGTTAAATGACCTTAAAAGCAGTGTAAGTAATAGAATTGAAAATGTACCTACATCGTGGTTTGAAATTTCAGACCATGCGGCACTCAATTTCATTGAAAAAAACATTACGGAAGACATAAAAGAATCTAATGCTCTGTTTGACCGCCTTATTCAAAAACACACCAACCTCAACGTTAGTTTGGAACGGGCGATTACTACCAAAACTCAAAATATAGCACAGGTAGATACTGCACTTTTACCCTATACCGCCAAAATCTCAAACCAACAATTACTAAAACGGCTTGCAAAAGAAGTATCGGATGATGAAGCCAAAATCAAAAAGATTGAAGAAAAAGAAAAGCAGTTAGCACAGAGTAGAGAAGCAGGCAGTAAATTAAGAAATGAGATTTCAGTAAGTACCAATTCTCTTTTTGAAAATTATCGGTTAATTCTTGAACAAATACAGAAACCGGAACTCTCTCAAATTGGTACGGACTTACATTTAGAAACTACATTAGAAATTGATATTACTTCCTTTCAAAACGGATTTTGTGGGTTATTGGATGGTAGGTCAAACTTCAATACATTATTTGGGGAGTGTTTTGATGCAAGTAACAACTATGTCTATTCGTCAGATACTCATTTGAATAATCTGAAAACAATATTTGATAAAGTATGGTCGCCTGAACAACATCAAATTAAATTCAGGTCGGGATATATAATTCACAAGATGCCATTGTGCAACTATTGAAAGACCACTACAAGTTCAGGTATAATATTAAATACAATGGAGATGATATTCTTCAAATGTCGCCCGGTAAAAGAGGGCTTGTTCTTTTGCAAATAATTCTTCATTTAAGTAACGCAAAACATCCGATACTCATTGACCAGCCCGAAGACAATTTGGATAATAGAACTATTTTCAACAACCTGAACGATTTTATTAAAGAAAAGAAAAATCAACGGCAGATTATATTGGTAACACACAATGCCAATCTTGTGGTATCCACAGATGCAGAAGAAGTAATAGTAGCCAATCAGAATGGACAGGACGCAGGGAAAGTCAATGAGAAATATCAGTTTGAATATGTTACCGGATCTTTAGAAAATACATTTGAAGATACATACGGGAAAGGCATCTTGCTGCAAATGGGTATCAGGGAGCATGTTTGCGATATATTGGAAGGGGGCAAGGAAGCATTTATATACCGGGAACGGAAATATGGATTTATTAGTTAATCATAGGTATGATTTTTACCAATTCTAAAAATATTCAATTATGTTGCTATTGTGGCACAAGAAAGGCTACAACCAAAGACCATATACCGCCAAAGTCTATCTTCAACAAACCACGTCCAAACGATTTGATTACTGTTCCTTGCTGTTTTGAATGTAACAACGAAGCCTCTAAACATGATGAAAAATTTAAAGCATATTTAGGAATGCATGTAGCCCGGCAAGGCGGGGAAGCGAAAAGACTATTCAAAGAAGGAGTATTGCCAACAGCAAAGCATAATAATAAATTGCGGAAAACAATTTTTGATACCATGCGTCCTGTTTATACTACTACACAATCAGGAATTATTACGGGAAAAGCCATGTCTGTTCTTTGGGATAGTGAAGCTCATGATTATACTATTGAAAAAATTATTAGAGGACTGTTCTATCATCATTATAAAAAAATAATTGGCAGTAATGCCAGCGTAAAAACGCATTGGTTTAAGCAGTTGCCGAATGGTTATGAAAATATTCTTTATGGAAAAACTATTGCAAACGGACAATTTATGTACCTGTATAACAAAGTAGATGAAGCAAACTTTGATTCTATATGGATGTTTAATTTCTATAACGGGCATTTTGCTGGAGGAATCGTTACACTTCACCCGAATTTGAAAGCTCATTTTATTAGTTTTCTTACTTTCGTAGTAACTTGGGATTTAACGGGTTTCGGTTGATTAACCTTGTCTATTATTAAATCATTTTGGGATGGGCTGTCTTTTAGTTGATTTAACCTTCTTAAATCCTCCAACAAAGAGTTCAAGTTTTGTACCAACAAGTTCACAAAAACAAATAGCAATAAAGTATAATTGCTATTAATAAGAAACTCTTCATACAAAAACGGTGCAATGTAAAAGCGTTGCACCGTTTACTATAGTCCTATCCACCTTTAAGCCTCTTCTTTCGGAAAATCGGCTCCTTCGGTTACGGTGGCCCAGGTATCAAAATCCTGTTGCAGCTCTGCTAACTTAGCTCTGGCGCCACGTAATGCAGCGGCACCTAATAATAAGCGCAAGGGAGGGTGCTCTGTTTCTGTTATCTGTATCATAGCCTTTGCAGCTCGTACCGGATCGCCGGGCTGGCTGCCACTATATCCTCTAATATCGCCCATGTTCTTCCAGGCAGTAGTGGCATAATCTTCAATTTTAACCGTGGTATTTTTGGCAGAACGACCTGCCCAATCGGTTCTAAAGCCACTGGGGGCTATAATGGTAACATTTATACCCAATGGCGCCACCTCTTTATACAATGCTTCACTTAACCCATCCACTGCATATTTGGTGGCATTATAAAAACCAACACCGGGAAATGACCGTAAGCCACCAATAGAGGCAATATTCAAAATATGGCCGCTGCGACGTTTGCGCATGTAGGGTAGTACCGCCTGGATTACCTTCGCCAATCCAAATACGTTAATTTCAAACATTTTTCTTACCTCGGCTTCTTCACTTTCTTCTACCGCAGCAAAATAACCAATACCGGCATTGTTTATCAATACATCTATTTGTCCGAAGCGTTCAATGGTAATTGTTACGGCTTGTTCAATTTCATTTTGTTTAGTTACATCTAACTGTACAGCAATGGCGGTATCAGGATAAGATTTTACCAAGTCTTCAATATCGGCAGTTTTGCGTGCCGTTACTACTACATAATACCCTTTGGCTAATACCTCTGTTGCTAATGAACGGCCAAATCCGGTGGAACAACCGGTTATAAACCATACTTTTTTCATTATTGTTACTTTAAAATGTCCTTATTGAATGTTAAGGGTTGGTTGACCAGATGGAAGCATCTTTTACAAAAACCCTTCTGTTTAATTTCAATTGTGCTATTACTAATTCTGCAAAGTCTTCCGGATGCATCAGTTTTTCTTCATTATGATTAATCAGGTTCGATTGTATGGCCAGGTCTGTAACCACCGTACTGGGTGCCATTGCCGTAACACGAATATGGTGTTTACGAACTTCCTGCATTAACGATTCTGTTAAACCCATTACACCAAATTTAGAAGCACTGTATGCGCTGGTTAATGCAGAGCCTTTTAAACCTGCGGTGGAAGATACATTTACAATATCACCTGTTTTACGTTCTATCATTTCCGGCAAAACGGCACGGGTTACATAATACACGCCAAATAAATTTACCCGCACCTGGTGCTCCCAGTCAAAAGGTGTTAGCTCTAAAAACTTTCCAAATTTACCCGTACCGGCATTATTAATTAAAATATCAATAGACCCTAAGGCTTCCTGTATTTGGGCTACTGCCTTATCTACTGCTGCCTGGTTACTTACATCTGCAGTTGCCATTGCAGCTTTTACACCCAATGCTTTTATTTCGTTGGTTACTTGTTGTAAATCTTTTTCTGTTCGGGCTATTAATCCCACATGTACGCTCTCTTTGGCTAAGGCTAACGCCAATGCCTTGCCGATGCCTTTTCCGGCTCCGGTTACTAATGCTGTTTTTCCTTTTAAAGATTCCATACTATATTTCATTGGATGTTGATAAACGAATAAACTATTTATGCGCCTACTGATTGTATAACAGGATAATCCGTATAGCCTTTTGCACCGGGTGTATAAAACGTATTTTGGTCGGGTGCATTTAACGGTGCATTCTGTTTCAATCTTTCTACCAAATCTGGATTAGCAAGGAATGGTACACCAAAGGAAACCAAATCTGCATCTCCTGCTGCCAATACCGCATTGGCAGTTGCTTTGTTAAATCCTTTATTAATCACTAAAGTTCCATTGTACAAAGGCCTGAAATGTTTGGCAACCTGCATTACTGCAAAAGGCAAATGATCAACCGGCGCAAAGGGCTCGGTTAAATGGAGATAAGCCAACGGATAATTGTTCAATTTTTTTACAATGTATTCAAAAGTAGGTATGGTATTTTCGTCCATGGTAATACCAAACAAACCATTTAAAGAAGGACTTAATCGAACTCCTACTTTATTTAAGTTCACTGCTTCCTGAATAGCTTCTACAATATCAAACAAAATACGGGCATGGTTTTCACTGCTTCCACCATAAACATCGGTACGATGATTGGAAGTGCCGTTAAAAAACTGGTGCAATAAATAACCATTGGCACCATGAATTTCTACGCCATCAAAACCCGCTGCCATTGCATGTACAACTGCCTGCTTAAAATCCTGAATGGTTTGTTGAATATCAGCTAAGGTCATTTCTTTTGGCGTTACCGTATCTGCAAATCCATTTACGGTATATGATTTTTCATTCGGATTGATGGCAGAGGGTGCATGTGGCAGTTCACCTTGGTGAAAGTCGGGATGCGATATACGGCCTACATGCCAAAGCTGTGCAAATATTTTACCGCCTTTTTTATGTACTGCTTTGGTAACCTGTTTCCATCCTTCTACCTGTGCATCTGTATATATGCCGGGCACATTGATATAACCCACACCTTTTGTGCTAACGGGCACGCCTTCTGTAATTAATAAACCTGCACTCGCTCTTTGTGCATAGTACTCAGCCATTAATGGCGTGGGTACATTACCCGGATTATCGGCACGGCTCCGGGTCATTGGCGCCATTACTATTCTGTTGCTTAAGGTTAGTCCTGCTAAATTGTAAGGTATAAATAAAAGTTCTTGTTGCATTGTTAACCATTTTACTTTTTATATGAATGAATATTATGTTGCTGTTTATTTTCCTTGAGTTTGTAAGCTTTTTTTTCAACAATTTTCCAATGTGTAAATGATAATAAATGAATAGCTAATTGCACGGCTACTTTATTTTTGCCCTGCACAATAGCCGTTGTATCATGGAGGGTAACAGATACAACATTTGAATAAGGGAGTAGGTTTTGTATAGACGAGTGATTGGTATTCTCGCTAATGATTTGCAAGATGGTTTTACAGGTAGCCACTTCTGCAATTTTTTGTGCAATAGCAGGTTGCAGGGCTACAGGCACAACCAATACAATTACATCTGCCTCCCACGATGCATCTTTGCTACAAGTAAGTGTTTCAACAGCTTCCGGCGATTGTGTAATATTTCTTATTTCATTGGCCAAAGTTGTTGTTTGCATAGCATCTGTATCCATCAATAACACACGGTATGCTTTGCAGATTGCTGTTGCAATATGCTTACCTGCTTTGCTATTTGCACCAATAACAGCTACACTATTATTATAGCCCACATTTTTCATACTGCAAAGCTATACCGTTATTTGGAGGAGGACACTTGAGTAGGAACAAGAAATACACTTGATATAGATCAAGTGTATTATTTCGATCGCATTAATTTTTTGCGAATACGGCTGAGTGTTTCAGGCGTTAAGCCCAGATAAGAAGCAATGAGGTTTTGTGGAATACGTTGCATCATCTCAGGATTGGCAGCTGCCAGTCGGGTATATTTTTCTTCGGCAGAATAGCTAATGGTATTCACTAATCTTTTTTCTTTAGAAATAATATTATTTTGAGAAAGAATACGGAAGTAACGTTCCATTACAGGAAGCTGCAACAGCATGGCTTCAAAATTAGGAAGAGTGATCATTAACAATTCTGCATCTTCAATCGCATCTATATAGTATTCTGAAACATCGCCCGATAAAAAACTGTAGGTATCGGCCATCCACCAGCCTTCCCATGCAAATTGTATCATGTGTTCTGTGCCTTTATCGTCTACATGGTACATACGCAATAATCCCTTCTCTGCAAACAACAGGTATTTGCAAACATCTCCTTCCTGTAAAACGTATTGCCGTTTACGTAGCTTTTTAGGAATGAAAAATGATTTTAATACCGCAACATCTGCTGCCGAAAGGTTTACTTTTTCCTGAATATGTGCCAATAGAACATCGAACATTGTTGCAAAAGTAACTATAAAAAAAGCGATAGAAAATTAGTAAGCTGATGAAATGAAAAAGCAGTGCAAATGCATTTCTTTTTATTATCCTACTCCCCTTCCACCACTATCACCCTATCGGGTTCACTTGGCTGTTGTTGAATAGCCGATAAAACCAATACCCTATTTTGTAACTGTGCCTGTACCGGTTGTCCGTTTTTTAATACATATACTTTTTTTATTTTGGTAAACGGGAATTGAGGAAGCTGCAATGTGGTTACACTATCGGCTAACACATGCACAAATACCTTACTGTTGGTTTGGGTAATGGTTCCCCAGTTTTGCGGACGAAGATAGCCACCCCGTGTTTTATAAATACTACTGCCATAGGTTTTCAACCATTTTCCCATGTCAGCCAGCCGCTCCTGAAATTCAGGTTGTACCGCACCATTGGGCATTGGCCCGATATTCAATAAAAAATTGGCACCAAAACCTGCAGTTCGTACCAAATAATGTACCAACCGGGACGTGGATTTATAACTGGTATCGGCTAAATTAAAACCCCATGATTGATTAATGGTTTCGCAGGTTTCTAATGGTAAATGCGATATTGATGCCCCTCCGAACCCACTGGTATTTCCCCCTGGCAAATCTTTTTCAAACATTTGAAAATCTTCACCGGGCATGGGTTGCAGGTGGTGGTTATTGCCAATTAAACAGGCGGGTTGCAAGCGGTGTATTAAACTGTATATTTCAGTCAAATGCCAGTCAACGGCCGGCTGTTGGTTTTTATCGATATCATTTTTTAATTGATCCCAATATCCGTCAAACCAAATACCGGCAACGGGGCCATATTGGGTTAATAGTTCGGTCAACTGGTTCTTCATGAATTGAATATAATGGTTCCAGTCTCCCTGTTTTATTCTGCCGGTGCCTTTTCCGGTTCTGCCGGTTGTCCATGAATAGTCTTCCCTTCGCCAGTCAAGTAATGAATAATAAAAAAACAAGGGCATACCCTGTATATGGCAGGCATCTGCTATCATCTTCACAATATCTTTGTGGTAGGGTGTGTTCATGATATTAAAATCAGATTGTTGGGTATTCCACATACTAAACCCATCATGGTGTCGGGTAATGAGGGTAATGTATTGCATACCCGCATCTTTTGCCATCTTCACCCAGGCATTTGCATCAAATGCAATCGGATTAAAGAAATCCATTAAACGGGTATAATTTTTTACGGTAATGTTGCGGTTATTCATTACCCATTCACCTGAACCCGGAATACTAAATGGCCCCCAATGAATAAACAAACCAAATTTAGCATCCTGAAACCATTGCCGTGCTTTCAGGTTTTGAGGTGATGGCTGATACATTTCGGCCGACTGTGAAAAGCCGGACAAACAACAAAAAAAAGCGATGCCCAACAGGATGGATTTATACATATTTATGTGTTAAGGGTTGGTGAATAAAAAGCAGGTACTAAAAGCTATATTATTGAATCAATACTGCCACTGGTTATCAAGTTAACTGTAAAATACAATAACAAATAAAGAATGGATTTCCTGGAATTTGCCGGATAAGTTTATAACAGACAGATATGCCACATTATTGTGGTGTTTGGCTTATTTGCTATATATGGTCCGCTTATAGTGCAAGATAAGATAAACAGGGTACGAAAATACTTGTAGATATGCCCGTTATGTTCATAGATACATAAATAGATGCCTGGTAAAACCGAAAAAAGCTATTCTATATAAATATTCCAAAAACCGCAGTTCGTTTTTTTCAAAGCTGTTTTATTTGCCGGTTGTGTAAGTAACCAAAAAATTTTGTAAGGAATTGCTTCTGCCTCACAAAACAAAAAATTAGCAGATGCTACAGGTGTTTTTTTAATGTATTCATTCATTGTTCCCAAAGTGGCTTTAAAACAGTTCCTTCACCACATTGCGAATAACATTTGGCTTACCTAAAGTATAGTAGTGTAAAACAGGCACTCCGGCAGCTTTCAGTTCTTTAGATTGTTGAATTAACCATTCGGTTCCTATGGTTTCTACTTCTGCATCGGTTTTGCATTTTAAAATAGCATTCGATAAATCGGTTGGAATATCTACATGAAATATGCGTGGTAAAACGGTTAACTGTTTTTTAGAGGTAATGGGTTTTAATCCGGGAATAATGGGTACTTGTATACCCATAGCCCTGCAAGCTTTCACAAACGCAAAAAATTTTTGATTATCGAAGAACATTTGTGTCATAATATAATCCGCTCCGGCTTCCACTTTGTCTTTTAAAAACAGCAAATCGGTTTCTAAATTCGGTGCTTCAAAATGTTTTTCGGGATAGCCGGCAGTTCCGATACAAAAATTGGTTTTACCGCCATCACGAATATCTTCGTCAATATATATACCGTGGTTGAGATTTACTACCTGTTTTTGTAAATCAATAGCGTGAGCATGTCCATCTTTTTCGGGTTCAAAACCGGTTTCGTTTTTAGCCGCATCGCCACGCAATACCAATACATTATCAATACCCAAAAAATTCAAATCAATCAATGCATCTTCACTTTCGCGTTTGGTAAAGCCGCCACAAATTAAATGTGGTACGGTATCAATTTTATAATGATTCA
>JAKAKY010000111.1 GCA_021824365.1 Bacteroidota bacterium
TTGTAAATCGGCGCCATTTTTATAATCAATTTGATTTTGCAACCATTTGTAATACGTTTCTACTGAAAATTCATATACCTGGTTTTTTGAATTTTTGTAATAACCCAGGGCTACCTGATCAGCAATTTCGGGTTTTACATGATTGGTACCGGGCAACCACAAATCAGTAGGTGCACCAACAGTTGAATTACTGAGCAAATGCAAATTTTGTACATTTCGGTTATAGGAAAATTTCAAAGAAGCATAGGTATTGAGCAGGTAGCTGGCACTAAAACGCGGCTCCAGATTCCAATAGCTGGCAACGGACTTGCCTTTAGGTACATGAATTGTATCGATGGTGTTACCATTACTATCATACTGATAATAATTGCCCGGCCCTACCGCCGATAAATTAGAAAGGCGTAACCCGTACACAATATTCAACTTATCGGCAAAACTCAGTTCATGCGATACATACAAAGCACTTTCATACGAATAGCGGTTTTGAATGGTAGCGCTTTTTAAATTAGAAGTTGCTGATGCGGTGATGGCCCCCGGCGAAACCGTGTGATGAATAATGTTTTCGCCAAATTTTATTTTGTTGTTGTTATTGATGAAATAATCAAAATCCTGTTTCAGATTCAGGTCTTGAATTTTAGAAGTAATTTTAAACTGATCGGTACCCGATTTAATGCGAATAACATAATTATAGTTACTAAAAATAAGTGATGTATTAGCAAATAGTTTGTTCGACACAATATGGTTCCAACGCAGGGTACCGGTGGTATTGCCCCAATCGCTGCCAAAAGTTTCTCCAAAGCCCAAAATATCTCTTCCAAAATAACCCGACAGGTATAAGTGATTTTTTTTGTTTAGTGTATAATTGGCTTTTAAATTCAAATCATAAAAATACAAGGTATTGGAATAAATGGCAGAATCGGGTGATAGTTTTAAAAACAAATCGGCATAAGTTCTGCGGCCGCTGATAATAAAGGAGCCTTTGTTTTTTACAATGGGGCCTTCTACTGTTAACCGAGATGAAATTAAACCCACACCGCCATCAACATGGTAGGCCTTGTCGTTGCCATCTTTCATTTTAATATCAACCACACTACTCAGTCTGCCGCCATATTGTGCAGGCATACCGCCTTTGTAAACGGTTACATCTTTTATGGCATCTGAATTAAACGTAGAAAAAAATCCCAATAAATGAGAAGCATTATACACCGGCGCTTCATCCAACAAAATTAAATTTTGGTCTGCACCCCCACCCCGCACAAAAAAACCACTGTTTCCATCACCGGCCGATTTAATGCCGGGTAACAATTGTATGGATTTTAAAATATCTTTTTCGCCCAGTAAAACCGGCAATTCATTCACTTCCCGCATATTCAGTTTATCAACTCCCATCAATGGTTTGGCTACATTTTCATTTTTCTTTTTGGCAGACACTACCACTTCCTGCAGGTTATTGGCAATGGGCACTAAATTAAAATTTTTTTCGCGGTTAGCAGTAAAGGCAATGGTTTCAGTAATGGTTTCATAACCTGCATAACTGACTATTACCGTGTAAGTGCCCGGTTTTACTGTAATAGAATAAAATCCATAAGCATTGCTTGTTACACCTATGCCGGGTAATTCCTTCAACTTAATTACCGCCCCAATTAAGAACTCGCCCGATGATTGATCGCGGAGCGCACCATTTAATGTAAATTTAGATTGCGCAGATACAGATATACTCAGGAAAAAACATAGCAGTAATAGCCAAACTCTCCAAAAGCCGCTTTTCAACATAATACCGTTCAATTTATTATTTAGCGCAACAAATGATTGCCCGATTAGTTTTTTGCAGGGTAAAGATGCAGGATAAAATCATTACAAATCATGTATTTGTATGAACAAACACGATTGCTTTCTACATAAAACAACAGAAAAATAAAAAATACAATTTCCGTTAGGCCTTAATTCGGCTCAATAGCGCCGGTTCTGCCTACACCGCGTATTTCAATCACACTGTCTACGATAAATTTTTGCATTCCGCGCCAGGGCAATGCGCCGAGGTATAATTTATAATGCAGGTTCAGATCACGTCCCGAATTTTTTTCTAATATTGCAGCCACTACAGGATCGGTAACGCTAAATGAAAACTCATTGCTTTGTACATTGGCTTTAAATCCGCTTTGTATTATTTTACCTTCATAGGTTTTAAAAATAATGCCTTTGTGCTGAAAAGTGTTGAGCACACCGGCTTTGGTACCGGTGGCAAAAACAAAATAAAACTGCCAGTAAAACCAGCCTGCACCAATAATGACAAGTATAATGATGGCATTCCGCAACCATTTTTTCGCTTTCATATTAAAAATATTTGTCTACAAGATACACCAGTCCGGCCATATTAATAGCTCCCAATAATAATTCTCTTTTATTTACGGCTTCAAACACATCGGCTTTGGTATGGTGAATATCAAAATAGCGCTGATTATCGGGCATTAAACCACAAACAGGTATTTTAAAATGGCGGGCTAATGGGCCAATATCCGCACCACCTCCACCTGCAGCAATCATATCAATTCCATAAGGTTGTAATAGCGGAATCCAGCTACGCATTAAAGCTAATTGTTCGGTTGAAGTACTGCAGCCAAAACCGCGGGGAGTAAAACCACCTTCATCACTTTCCAAAGCAAAAACAGGTTGGTTGGTTTGCAGGGCAGCCACACGGGCATATTCATTACCGCCACGCAAACCATTTTCTTCATTGGCAAATAATACAAAATGGATGCTATGTTTAGGACGATAGCTCACTGCTTTAAAAGCCCGCATTACTTCTATGGTTTGCACCACACCGGCGCCATCATCATGCGCACCTTCGCCTTCATCCCAACTATCTAAATGTCCGCCAACGGTAATGTATTGCTGTGGCAGTTCCATTCCTTTTAAAACACCAATTACATTATAACCAATGGTATCGGGTAAAAAATAGCCATGTGTTTCCAAATGCAACTGAACGGGCATGTGTTGGCACCAGGCAAATAAACTGTCTGCATCCTGCAAACCCAATGCAGCAGCCGGGATTTTTGGCAATGAATCATTATAAGCCATCACACCGGTATGGGCATTATTATCGGTTGAGCCACTCAACGAACGGATAACGATACCAACAGCGCCATATTTGGCAGCAGCGGATGCGCCGTTACGCCGGTAAGCACCCGATTCACCATAAGCCCGGCCCGGTATAACATATGTTGGATTAAAAGGATAATTAAAAAATATAATTTTACCCTTTGCTTCTGCTTTATGTACCTCTAATTCTGTAAAATTACGCACAGCCAATACCGGTGCCGTTATGCCACCCGGTTTTGTACCCAACGAATTGCCTAAAGCGGTAACAGATAACGATTTTTTTACTTTACGGCTACCCATTTGCACTACGGTAGCCACGTCTTTTCCGCCACGCACCCAATGCGGCACCATACATTGCTGTAAATACACCGTATCGGCACCCAATTCTTTCATAGTCTGTTGGCCCCATAATACCGCCTTCATAAATTGAGGCGAGCCGGCCAACCGCCCGCCAATTTGTTTCGTGAGCTGGTGTAGCAGGTCATATGCTTTTCCCCGGGTTAATACATCATCCGATATTTTTTTTATCAGCAAACTGTCGGTTGACGGTTGTGCCAATGCTATACAAGGCAACACCCATATTCCCAATAATAATATTTTCAACATAGCTGTTCAGGGTTTATACTTAAAAAAACCAGGGTTTTGCAGGAAATAATTATAGCGATAAAGATAAAGGAATCCATTCGCATTTTACCTTTTCACAGGCATCCAATTTCGATACAAATTCGGGTTTACAGCGTTGCGCAACGTTGTTGAGTCGAAGCAGTATCGAATCATGCCTAAAGAAAGTTCATTTCAGTTAAAGCCTGGGCGTAGGCATTCAAACTTTTTTCATACTTAAAAAAACCTTCAGCAACGGGTTCAGTTTACCGGTTATAAACGTTAATTTATCGCATCTGTACAAAAAGGGGGTACCTATATTTGAACTGAAAGCATAAATAGTTGTTACTTAGCACAAATAATTGGTAAAATCATGCGAATTGGTATTGTTTGTTATCCAACATTTGGCGGAAGCGGCGTATTGGCAACTGAATTGGGAAAGGCTTTGGCCGATGAAGGCCATCAGGTACATTTCATTACCTACCAGCAACCGGTAAGGCTCAATGAATTTAATACCAATATTTTTTACCATGAAGTGCAGGTACCCACCTACCCTTTATTCGATTATCCGCCTTATGAAGTAGCATTAGCCAGTACCATGGTAGATGTAATTATTAACCACGACTTAGATTTACTGCATGTACACTATGCCATACCGCATGCCTCTGCTGCTTATATGGCCAAACAGATTGTAAAAAGCAAAAATGGGCGTAATGTACCTGTTATTACCACCCTGCATGGTACCGATATTACGTTGGTAGGCCGCGATAAAACTTATGAGCCGGTGGTTACTTTTTCCATTAATGAAAGCGATGCCATTACCGCCGTTTCACAAAACCTGCGGGAAGAAACTTATAAAAGTTTTGCCATTACCAAAGAAATAGAGGTAATTACCAATTTTGTGGATGTACATCGTTTCAACAAAAAGCCCTTTGATGCTTTTAAAAAAGTTATTGCCCCTGCTGGTGAAAAAATTCTGGTACATGCTTCTAATTTTAGGAAAGTAAAACGGGTGCAGGATGTAATTAAAGTATTTGCTGAAGTAAGGAAATACCTTCCTGCTAAATTACTGATGGTGGGCGATGGCCCGGAACGGCCGGTGATGGAAGAATTAGTGCGTGCCTTAGGCGTAATGGAAGATGTACGTTTTGTGGGTAAACAGGAACAAATGGAAGAAATTTTAGCAGTGAGTGATGTGTTTTTATTGCCCAGCGAATATGAAAGTTTTGGATTAGCTGCCTTAGAAGCCATGGCGGCAAAAGTGGTAGTTATCAGTACCAACGCAGGGGGCTTGCCGGAGATTAATATTCAGGGAAAAACGGGCTTTATGGCCAATGTGGGCGATGTGGCTGCCATGAGTGAATTTGCCATTACCATTTTAAAAGACGACCAGAAACTCAATAAAATGAAACAGGCTGCTCATGAGCAGGCCAAACATATTGATATCGCGAATATTATTCCACAATATGAAAAATTGTATAGCCGGTTTTGTAGAATGACGATTAAAGAACCGGAGCAAAAACAGGTGGTGAAAGAATAGTTTCAGCAGTTGTGGGGGTACCACCCATTTTATTTGCCACGAATTACACTAATGCACACGAATAAAGAGTAAAAAATTCGTGCATTCGTGGCAAACAATTACCTGCGCAGCATCATTCTATTCTACCCCTGTATCAATAATGCTTTGCAAAATGATACCGGAAATTTTTTTCAGTTCTTTTTTTTGAATACATAACGGAGGGGCAATACGCATGGCTTGTGGCCTGAATAAAAACCAATCAGTAATTAAACCGTGTTGAATACATTGGTGAATCACTTTTTGATTGGTTTCAAAATTACCAAACTCCACAGCCATCCATAAACCTGCACTGCGTATGGCCTTAATAGCTGGATGTTGTAAATAATTTTTCAAAAAATTTTCTTTTTCTTTTACTGCAGGAATAAATTGCTGGTCTAACAACACCTCAAAAGCCGCTTTACCCGCCGCACAGGAAACAGGATGCCCGCCAAAAGTGGTAATATGGCCCAGAACAGGATCGTGTGTAAGTAACTGCATATGTGTTCTGTCTGCAATAAAAGCACCCAATGGCATACCACCGCCTAAGGCTTTTCCCAACAATAATATATCGGGCACTATACCGCTTTGTTCAAATGCCCAAAGCGTGCCCGTTCTGCCAAAACCCGATTGTATTTCATCAGCAATCAGCATTACGCCTTTCGCCGCACATTCTGCCCGTAATGCCTGCAACCATTCTTTCATGGGGCTAACAATACCGGCTTCAGCCTGCACCATTTCAACCACTACACAGGCAGTTTGGTTATCAATGGCTTCAATAGCAGCATCACTTCCATAAACCAAATGATACACTTCCGGCAACAAAGGCCGGTAAGCATTGCGCCAGTACTCACTACCCATGATGCTTAAAGCTCCCTGCGTACTGCCATGATAGGCATTGTGAAAAGCCAGAATTTTAGTGCGCCCCGTAATACGTTTGGCCAATTTCATGGCGCCTTCGGTAGCTTCTGTACCGCTATTGGTAAAGTACACACAGTTTAATGTTGCGGGTAAATAATCGGTTAATAATTTGGCATAAGCTACCTGAGGTTGCTGAATAAATTCACCATACACAATCAGGTGCATGTATTCAGATACCTGTTGTTGCACGGCACTCACCACTTTGGGATGGCTATGCCCAATATTAGCTACACTAAAACCAGAAATACCATCTATATACTCTTTACCCTGCACATCAAATAGATAAATACCATGTGCCCGCTGCATTTCAATGCCAATAGGTGCATTTGAGGTTTGTGCCATATGTTGTAGAAAAAGTTGCCTGTAATTCATACCAAGTTTGCAATAGCTTTGAAAATAGAAAACGAAGTTATACATTCGGCCAGTGATTGATTGTATAAAAAAAGTTATCTAACAAATTATTATGGCTATTATACTTCCGGTTGAACAAGTGCATCCGCAATTTGGCAACAACTGTTTTGTTGCGCCCAACGCTACCATTGTTGGCAAAGTGGTAATGGGGAATGCGTGTAGTGTGTGGTTTAATGCCATTATTCGTGGCGATGTAAATACCATTACCATGGGTAACCGGGTAAATGTGCAGGATGGCGCAGTAATACACTGTACTTACCAAAAAAATGCAACTGTAATTGGCAATAATGTATCTATTGGGCATAATGCCATTGTGCATGGCTGCACCGTGCACGACAATGTACTAATTGGTATGGGCGCTATTGTAATGGACCGTTGTATTGTGCACGGCAATGCAGTAATTGCTGCCGGTGCGGTGGTATTAGAAGGAACCGTGGTAGAAGCAGGTTGTATATATGCCGGTGTGCCGGCGAAAAAGGTAAAAGAAGTATCGCAGGAATTATTAGAAGGCGAAATTAATCGCATTGCGAATAACTATACTTTTTATGCCGGTTGGTTTGCCGATGCCAATGATTGTCCGAAGCAATAATGCATCACTTAAAACCGTTAAATGAACAAGATGATACACTTTAAAAAAATGATATGGATTATCAGCAGCAGCCTGCTACTTTCCTCCTGTGGCTTATTCAGCCATGCCAATCGTAATGGCTGCCCATCTAATGGAAAGAATGTAGATGCAGGCAAACTGGCTGCCGGCGACCCAAAGGCTATGAAAGAAGCCCGCAAAGCCCCGAAGTTTAAAGCCGATAAAAACGTGGGGGGTAATTAGCATTAAGCCCAGGTATTTTCATCAATTTCTTCCAACAGTTTTAAATAACTAAAGTAACGTTCCGCTGCAATTTCACCGGCATCAACTGCCTGCTTAACTGCACATCCCGGTTCATACATGTGTAAACAATTATTAAACTGACATAAAGTGATACGTTCCCGCATTTCCGGAAAATAATGCGATAACTCCTGCCGCGAAACATCTACTAACGCCAATTCTCTAATACCGGGTGTATCTATGATTTTTCCACCATCCGGCAAATCGAACATTTCGGCAAAAGTGGTGCTGTGCATTCCTTTACCACTCCATTCACTCACCGCCAAAGTTTTTAATTGTAAGTTGGGGAAGATATGTTGAATGAAGGTTGATTTACCTACACCACTATGCCCGCTGATTAAACTTATTTTTTGATGCATGAGTTGCAGTAATACCGTCATACTTTGTCCGTTAATCATACTGCATAACAATACCCTGTATCCAATTGGTGTATACAAACTTTCTAATTGCTGAAACTGTTGCATTTCTTTTTCCAGATATATATCTGCTTTATTAAATACAAGGATAGCAGGCACATGGTACATTTCGCAGGCTACTAAAAACCGATCAATGAACCCTTGTGAGGTACGGGGTTGTTTTAGAGTAATGAATAAAATGCTTTGATCAATATTAGCAGCAATAATGTGGTGGTGTTTGCGGTGATGCGGACTTTGGCGAATGACATAATTGTTTCGCGGATAAATTGCTTCTATCATGGCATACGGTTCAGGGCCCGGCTCAATGGTTATTTCCACCACATCGCCAACTGCAACGGGGTTGGTGGAGGTAAAGCCATCTATTTTAAAAATACCTTTTATTCTGGCGGGATAAAATAAGCCGTCTTCAGCTTTTACCTGATACCAGCTACCGGTTGATTTATATACAATTGCCTTCATGTATTACAATAATGCTGTAAGATAATGAGAACCGGGAAAAGTTATATAGGAATGTATTTACAACTCATAAAAATGAGAAGATAGGAGATGAAAAAATTGTTGGAAGAGACATTAAAAGAATTTGCTAAATAGAATAAAATTTAAAATTAGCCAATAAATTTATTCATCGGTTTGGAGGAATTTTATTACAAGATCCGCAAACAGGTTTACAGGTAGTAGTAAATATTTAAATAGATAATCTGTAAAGTTAAGGCTATCCACACCTAAACAACCAAACCCATATCATTAATATAATTCATCTATTTTTCTCAAACTATCAATGTTGTAAAAAAGTCATCTACTATCACACTATATAAATAGGTAATTAAATGATACACATCTTTGCTGACAAAAGACTTATAAATTTTTACCATCCTGTTTTTAACAGCATATAATATTAGTGCTGTTTTTGTTTGCGTTCCGGTTTTTTTCACGTAACCGGTGGGCATAATAATGTACTGATTTTACGGAAAGGTTCATGGATTCGGCTATCTGTTCATAATCTTCTAATGCCACCAACAATTGCAAAAATTGTAATTCCTTGTGCGTTAATTTTTTGATACCTTTTTTATCAGTGGGTAATTGTTGAATACGCCTTAGTTCAGCAAAAGCCTTTTCTTTATCAAATAGGGTTTCATCCATAAATACCTAGCCCTCACGTACAGTTTCTATTGCTTTAACAATCATTGCTGATGTTAGGTTTGCTTTTGCCAGAAAGCCTTTTACCCCAATGTCCATTAATTCGGCTATCTCAATTTCTGAAAGGAAAACAGATAATACGATAACAAGCATCTGCGGACGGGCATAATGCAAAATACCGGCCAGGCTCATGCCATCTATTTCAGGCATTAATAAATCGGTGATTACCACATCAGGCTCTGTTTTTGTTTGCTGCAATTGTTGTAAAAAATCAGCTCCATGATGGGCAGTAAAAACAATTTGCATATTAGGAATTTCAGCTACTAATCTGCTTAAATGCAACAATGCTGCCGGTTTATCTTCTACCAAAGCCAGCTTTACTTCTTTGTTCATTATAGTATGTAGATTAAGTTGTAATATAATAAATACTGCGTATACTACAAAACAGGAATAAAGAAAATTGTTAAACAAACTAAAAAATTAGCGAACCCACCTATAAATTTAGTAAAAACACTAATGCTATCTTAAGAATGATTGATTAGTTTTGATTGTTCTTTAAGCTTAAAGTAAATGAGTAGTAAAAGTTATGATGACTACTTCGTTGCTGTACGATACACAGTGGAGGCAATCAGAAAGGCCAACCATTACCCTCTTTTACATTGGCAGAAAAGCCATTCAAAAATCCGCTGAACATCCGGCCCCATGAGTGTCAGGCAGGGGCGCACAGGAAGGC
>JAKAKY010000112.1 GCA_021824365.1 Bacteroidota bacterium
ACATCCTTCTGTTACAATGCAAAACGATTCATTAAAGATTCACTGGCAATCATTTTCTGCACATGAGCCGGTTAAAATTTATTATTCTTCCACTAATTCTTTTAAAACAGGAGGTGTAGATACTTACCAATTAGCCGGTACGGTTACTAACCAACAACAACATTTTGCTATTCCATTACCGTCCAATCATGGCAATTTTTACAAAGTGGTGATAGAAGGGTTGCATAATACGGTGAATGCCTGGTATTTTCCGGAAACGGCAAAGCTGGCAGAATAAGAATAAGGCCTGATGGGAATGACGGGTTGAAATATATTCCTGCAAATAGTACCTTTGCCCGCAAATAATGGTGTAGAATGGTATATTTAACCCGTCAGGAGCATTTTAACGCAGCACATAAATTATACAATCCCAATTGGAGCCGGGAAAAAAATGAACAGGTTTTTGGCCTTTGTGCCAATGAAAACTGGCATGGACATAACTATGATTTATACGTAACCATTCAGGGAATTCCCGACCCTGATACCGGTTTTTTGTATGATGTAAAAAAACTAAGCCGGTTGATTAAAACGAGGGTAATAGATAAATTAGACCATAAAAATTTAAATTTAGATGTAGATTTTATGCAGGGAAAAATGTGCAGCACAGAAAATCTGGCAGTTGCCATTTGGCAGCAATTAGCGCCTCATTTACCTGCATCTGTTCAATTGCACTGTATTAAATTGTATGAAACAGCCAGAATATATGTTGAATATTTTGGCGATTAATTTTGGTATCCGGGTTTAAAGTTTAGCGGCAACTTTTCAGGAAGTATTATTGCATGATGCTTACTGCTACCCTTTCCTGCAACAAATTTCTGGCTGCTATAGCAATGCCATCAGCATCATAACCACATTCTTTATGTAATTCTTTTAGCGTACCATGTTCTACCAAACGGTCGGGTATACCGAGGCGTACAACTATTGCATTATATTGATTGTCGGCCATAAATTCCAGTACAGCACTACCAAAACCTCCGGTAATGGCGCCATCTTCCACTGTAATAATTTTATTGTAACGCTGAAATACTTCGTGCAGTAAATCTTCATCAATGGGTTTTACAAAACGTAAATCGTAATGAGCGGGATCAATGCCCTCAGTTCTTAACTGGCGTATGGCAGCCTGAACAAAATTACCCGGATGGCCAATAGAAAGAATGGCTAATTCTTTTCCATCTTTTAATTTTCTGCCCTTTCCAATGGTAATGGGTTCAAAAGGGGTTCTCCAATTGGGCATTACACCTTCTCCACGCGGATACCTGATTACAAATGGCATTTGTGTAGAAGGCAATTGTGCGGTATACATTAAGTTGCGCAGTTCCTGCTCATTCATGGGGGCACTGATAATCAGGTTGGGTATACAACGGAAATAAGGAATATCATAGCACCCATGGTGTGTTGGTCCATCTTCGCCTACTAATCCGGCCCTGTCTAAACACAGTACAACCGGCAGTTTTTGAATGGCAATATCATGCACCACCTGGTCATAAGCCCTTTGCATGAAAGAAGAATAAATATTGCAATATACCCGCATACCCTGTGTAGCAAGGCCGGCACTGAGTGTAGCTGCATGTTGTTCGCAAATGCCCACATCAAAAGCACGGTCAGGCATTTTTCCCATTATAAATTTTAGTGATGAGCCGCTGGGCATAGCAGGTGTAACGCCCATAATGCTGGCATTTTGTTTGGCTAATTCAATAATGGTGTGGCCAAACACATCCTGGTATTTAGGAGGCTGGGGTATATCAGAATGTTTTTTATAAATTTCACCGGTAACCTTGTCAAATAAACCAGGTGCATGCCATTTAGTTTGGTCTTTTTCGGCCAAAGCATAGCCTTTACCTTTAACGGTGATAATGTGGAGTAATTTGGGCCCGGGAATATCCCGCATATCCTTTAAGGTATCCACCAGTTTGGTGATATTATGCCCGTCAATAGGCCCGAAATAGCGTATTTTCAACGATTCAAAAAGGTTACTGCTTTTGCTTACCATACCCTTTAAACCGGCTTCCATTTTACTGGCAATATCTCTGCTAAAATTTTTTCCTGCGGGTAATTTGCCTAAAATATTCCATATCTCATCCCTCATTTTATTGTAAGTATGCGAGGTAGTAATGTCGGTTAAATATTCCTTCAAAGCACCTACATTGGGGTCAATGCTCATGCAATTATCATTTAAAATAATGAGCACATCACTCTCGGCAACACCGGCATGGTTCATGGCTTCAAAAGCCATACCGGCAGTCATACTGCCATCACCAATTACGGCAATACTTTTTCTGTTTTCGCCTTTGTATTTAGCCGCCATAGCCATACCTAATGCGGCAGAAATAGAAGTGGAGGAATGCCCTACGCCAAAAGTGTCGTATTCGCTTTCAGACCGTTTAGGGAATCCGCTTAACCCTTTGTATTTTCTGTTGGTGATAAAATTATCCCTGCGACCGGTTAAAATTTTATGGCCATAGGCCTGATGGCCTACATCCCAAATCAATTGATCGTAGGGGGTATTGTACACATAATGTAAGGCAACTGATAATTCAACAACGCCCAAACTGGCAGCAAAATGGCCACCATACACACTCACCACATCAATAATGTATTGCCGTAATTCATCACATATCTGATGCAATTGTACACGATCTAATTTTTTTAAATCGTCAGGAGCATTAATTTTTCCCAATAATACGCCGGGCTTTATGTCCATTCATGAAAAATTTAAAGGTAAAAATAGTAATTTATCGGCTAAGTATATATAACAGCACAAAATGGCTTTGGTTCATTTTTTTTAACTATGTGTTCAGCCAAACAGCGTCGAAATTTTGCCTTTAATCAAATTCACTATATTCGGATGATAATTTCAGACTACTTTCATACTGCATGAGAAACAAAATATCTACATATTGGTGGTGCCAAATATTGGGATGGAGTTCATATACGCTGGTTTGGACCTTCTTTTACTTTGCCATCCGTTCAAAACCCCAACCTTTCTTTTTTCAAAGTTTATTTACAGATGCCATTTTAGGATTGGTAATTACGCATTTAATGCGAATGGTGATTAAAGGGTTTGATTTACTGCGGTTCGATTTGCAAAAACAAATTTTTTTATTGTTAGTTACTGCCTTGGTTTTTGCTTTAATTGATTCATTGGTATTCGTATCAATCATTGGGTTATTTAATTGGGAATTTCCGCAATTAAAGCAGTACAGTTTTGGAAACAGGGTGGCAAGAGCTTTATTAACTACTTTTTTGTTTTATTTAATCTGGAATTTTATTTATTTCACTTACCACTATATCCAAAAAAGCCGGCGCGATGAATTAGATAAAGTCAGGCTTCAAAGTTTGGTAAAAGAGTTAGAGTTAAAAACCATCAAATCGCATATCAATCCGCATTTCATATTCAATGCACTGAATAGTATCAGGGCATTGGTAGATGAAAACCCCCAACGTGCCAGAACAGCCATTACAGAATTGAGTAATATTTTACGAAGCAGTATGCAATCTGAAAAGTTAGAACTGGCACCTTTTGAGCGAGAACTGAATATTGTGAAAGATTATTTGGCTTTAGAACACATTCGTTTTGAAGAACGTTTGCAGGTTGAATATGATATTGATGAAGATACATTAGACCAGCCCATTCCGCCTATGATGCTGCAAACGCTGGTAGAAAATGCCATTAAACACGGTATTAGCCAGCAGCGCAATGGCGGTACCATAAAAATTATATCCGATCTTAAAGAAGATTATCATGAATTAATTGTTCAAAATTCCGGAACCTTAATTTCAGAAAATAATCCTGAAGGCTTTGGTATTACCAGTACACAAACAAGATTAAATTTGTTGTACGGTAAAGAGGCAAAGTTTGAGTTAAATGCCATTTCGAATGAAATAGTTGAAGCAAGGGTAATTTTACCCGTTCAGTTAGAAAAAAATATTTTTAAATAGAATGTAACATGCCCATTAAAGCAATTATTATTGATGATGAACGATTAGCTCGAAATGAGCTTAAAAAATTATTACAAAACCACAGCGATATAGAGGTAATTGATGAAGCTGCTAATGTGGATGAGGGAATTGAAAAAATTGAAATGTTTCATCCGGAATTAATTTTTCTGGACATTCAAATGCCCGGAAAAACAGGTTTTGAATTGTTAGAGCAGGTTGAAAAAGCTCCGAAAGTAATTTTTACTACTGCTTATGATGAGTACGCTATTAAAGCTTTTGAAGTAAATGTTTTAGACTATCTCTTAAAACCCATTGAACCCAAACGCCTCAGCGATGCCCTTACCAAACTGCAGGATGAGTTGTTTAAAGAAAAATTAGGAATTAATGGCCAGGTGAATCGTGGCCCGCTTACAGAAAACGACCAGGTTTTTGTAAAAGATGGTGAACGTTGTTGGTTTGTAAAATTAGGCGAAATTCGTTTGTTTGAGAGTGTAGGCAATTATGCAAAAGTGTATTTTGGTACCAATAAGCCCCTTATTTTAAAATCGCTGAACGCACTAGAAGACCGGTTAGATGATAAAATGTTTTTTCGGGCCAACCGCAAACACATCATTAATTTACGCTGGATTGAAAAAATTGAACCTTACTTTAACGGTGGCTTACTTATTGATTTAAAGGGCGGTGAAAAAGTAGAAGTAAGCAGAAGGCAAACCGTTAAGTTTAAGGAAATGATGAGCCTGTAAATTGCAGGGCAACGGTATTTTCAGTATTTATTTCTCTATCAAGCAGTAGCATTGATGAAGCCTCTGTAATTAGCACTTTTTATTGCATTTTAAACATTATAACCAAAATAATTATGCGTTTATTCAAATCTGTTTTATTGTTGTTTTTTTCTGCCGGAACAATAGTAGTTCAGGCACAATCGGCCCTTGATAAAATTATTACCGAAAAAGAAGTATCACGTATTGAAAATATATTGGCTGCTGATGATATGCAGGGAAGAAGAGTGTTTACCCCCGGTATAGAAAAAGCTGCAGGTTTTATCATCGATGAATTTAAGAGAGCAGGATTACAAACCTTAGAAGCTAATGGCAGTTATCGTCAAAATTTTATGATGCTAAAACCGGAACATGTTACCGCCGGTTTACAAATAGATGGCAACGAAATTCCTGCTACCCATTTTCTTATCCGTTCTCCTGAGAAATCATTGAATATCAACGAAAATTCAGGTTATACAGCAGTGGCCATTCCTGCCGGAACCGATTTCTTTTCACATTTATTACGATTGCTGCAGGCCAATCATAATCAAATTATTTTTATTGATACTGCGTATGCCAAATATTTTCCGCGGTTAACCTATTTTTCACGCCAGTTTTTGCAAAATGCCGCTTCTACTGTGTTTGTTTTAACAGATCAAACACATCCGGAACATTTTAATCTAAAAGCACAACAAACTTTTACTGAAATACCGTTGAGTAATATTGTAGGCATATTGCCGGGTAAAAAATTACCGAACGAATATGTTATTTTTTCCGGCCACTATGATCATTTAGGTATTGGAAAACCTGTGAATGGTGATTCATTATATAATGGTGCTAATGATGATGCGGCAGGTACAACGGCGGTTATCATGTTGGCTAAGTATTATGCCCGGTTAAACAATCATGTCAGAACATTGGTGTTTGCTGCATTTACCGCAGAAGAAATAGGCGAATATGGTTCTGCCTATTTTTCAGAACAATTCAACCCCGATGCAGTAAAAGCCATGTTTAATATTGAAATGATTGGAACTGAAAGTAAATGGGGTACTAATAGTGCCTATATTACCGGTTTCGATAAAACGGATATGGGCCAAATTATGCAACACAATTTAAAAGGAACACCATTTACATTTTATCCTGATCCGTACACCGAACAGAATTTGTTTTACCGTTCAGATAATGCCACATTAGCCAAAAAGGGCGTACCGGCACATACCATATCTACTTCTAAAATGGACAATGAACCTAATTACCATAAACCTAGCGATGAAGTAAAAACGCTAAATCTCAGTAATATGACGGCGATTATCAGAGCCATCGCATTGAGTGCTCAATCCATCGTAAATGGGGAAGATACTCCCACACGGGTAGATACTACGCAATTACGTTAAATTTTTACCGGAATAGAATGAATGGCATCGCTGAGTTCTTTAATAAGCGACGCATCTTTTTCAATAGCATTGCCCACCACAATAATATCGGCTCCGGCTTTACAATTTAAATAGGCTTTTTCGGCATCGGTAATACCCCCACCAATAATTAAAGGCACTTCAATATGTTGTGCTACCAATGCTATCATTTCTTCGGTAATGGGGCGTTTGGCGCCACTACCGGCATCCATGTAAATGAGCTTCATGCCCAGCATTTCACCGGCCATAGCTGTACACATGGCAATATCATTTTTGTCGGATGGAATAGGGGTGGCATTAGAGATATATGATACAGTAGTGGGTGCGCCACCATCAATCACCATATAACCTGTGGGTATAATTTCTAATCCACTTTTCTTCACAAATGGAGCGCTTACTACATGCTGGCCAATCAATAATTCTGGGTTTCTTCCCGAAATTAACGACAGATATAACAGTGCATCGGCATATTTGCTGACCTGTGAAGGAGATCCGGGAAATAATAAAACAGGAATAGTACAAGTGGCTTTAATTTGCCGGATGCATTCATCTAAATGATTGGAAATAACCAAACTTCCTCCCACTAAAAAATAATCAACATGGGCATCTGTTGATAACTGCACCAATTGCTCGATAGAGGAATGATTTACCTTATCAGGATCAATTAATACAGCAAAAGATTTTTTACCTGTCTGCTTTTTTTCCGTAATCTGGTGATACAAGGTTTGCTTCATGCAAAAAATTGTAGGTGACTGACTTATTGCAAAAATGCAAAAACTTTTTGTTTTATTCGCTTAAATTTATAAGTATCTGTTGTAAATACATGAAATAATACCTTTTTATGGATAAAAAAAATCTGCAAATTGAATACAATACTTCTTTTTCCGTCTTTTTTAAAGGTGCTGTTAACTGCAATTAGCAATTATTTAGAGGGCTAAAATATGCATTTAGCTGCTTTTGAGGTAACTTTTCGTACATAAATAGGTACAGTTTACCTGTGTTTTTATATAAGGTGTTTTATTAAAATTATTCAATAAACATAATAGGTGTGGGTGTGGAAGCTTTTATCTAAAAAAAATAATTGCATTCAATGCATATAATTAATAGGAATTTTGTGTGAAATAGCAAGTGTTTATTTTAAAAATATTATCTACATCTGTTAATATTTTTTGAAATGCAAACAGGCTTTGAATCTCCTTCTTTTCAACAAGGTTTTTCCACAATCTGTTAATATTTAGCATATTGTTTTTTTGTTGTTAAAAGATATTTTCGTAAGATGCTATCCATTAAAAGGATATCCTGTAAAAAACAACATTTACCGCATTTTTAAACTATAGGCTTATGGCAACTGCATCAAAAAACAAAGGTCTACAATTTAAACGCCGCTATACCAAAGCAGGTATTACTGTATTTGATTTGTTTGAATACGATTACCGAACCAGCATTATTAAAAACCCCAATGGTGAGGTGATTTTTGAAATGAATAATGTAGAAGTGCCGAAGCAATGGAGCCAGATTGCCACTGACATATTAGCTCAAAAATATTTTAGAAAAGCAGGTGTACCCCAGCCTGATGGAACCACCGGCAGGGAAACATCTGTGAAGCAGGTAGCCCATCGTATGGCGAATTGCTGGAAAGTATGGGGCCAACGCTACAATTATTTTGCGTCTGAACAGGATGCACAGGTGTTTTATGATGAATTGGTGTATAGTATTCTCAACCAATCCTGCGTACCCAATTCACCGCAATGGTTTAATACCGGTTTATATGAAAGTTATGGTATTACCGGTAAACCACAGGGGCATTATTATGTAGACCCCAATGATGAAACACTAAAAAAATCGCAAAATGCCTATGAAAGGCCACAACCCCATGCTTGTTTCATCTTATCAGTTACAGATGATTTGGTAAATGAAGGTGGTATTATGAATTTATGGGTTCGTGAAGCACGTATTTTTAAATATGGCAGCGGTGTAGGAACCAATTTTTCACAAATACGTGGCGAAGGTGAAAAATTGAGTGGAGGGGGTACTTCCAGCGGATTAATGAGTTTTTTGAAAATTGGTGATAGGGCTGCCGGCGCCATTAAATCGGGCGGTACAACCCGGAGAGCAGCTAAAATGGTGTGTTTAGATTTAGACCATCCCGAAATCATGAAATTTATTAACTGGAAGGTGGAAGAAGAAAATAAAGTAGCCGCATTGATTGCCGCAGGCTATGATTCCAGTTATGAAGGTGAAGCTTATGCAACAGTTTCCGGACAAAATTCTAACAACTCTGTACGTATTCCCAATAGCTTTTTTGAAAAGTTAGAAAAAAATGAAAATTGGGAACTGAAAGCCCGTACTGATGGCCGGATAATGAAAACCATTCCGGCAAGAGAGGTTTGGAATAATATTGCTTATGCTGCCTGGCGTTGTGCCGATCCGGGTACACAGTTTGATACCACCATTAATGAGTGGCATACCTGCCCGCAAGGAGGGCGCATTAATGCCTCTAACCCCTGCAGCGAATACATGTTTTTAGATAATACCGCTTGTAATTTGGCATCCATTAATCTTCGCAAATTTTTCAATGAAAGTAATAATACTATTGATGTAGAAGGTATTGAATACATTAGCCGTTTATGGACGGCCGTGTTGGAAATTTCTGTACTCATGGCTCAATTCCCTTCTAAAGAAGTAGCACAGTTGTCTTATGATTACAGAACATTAGGTTTGGGTTTTGCCAATTTAGGAACCATTTTAATGTTAAGTGGAATTCCTTATGATAGTGAAGAAGCACGTGGCATTGCAGGGGCTGTTACTGCCATCATGACCGGTACTGCTTATAAAACCTCCGCTGAAATGGCTGCATTTCTGGGTCCTTTCCTGAAATATGAAGAAAACAAAGCCGATATGCTTCGCGTAATGCACAATCACCGTGCTGCTGCCTACGATGCGGAAGATGCTTATACCGGCTTGCAGATTAAACCAATAGGTATCAAAGCCCAACATTGCCCCAATTATTTACTCAAAGCGGCAACCAGAGCTTGGGATGATGCGGTACAATTAGGCGAAAAATACGGCTATCGTAATGCACAAACTACTGTAATTGCACCCACCGGAACCATTGGTTTAATTATGGATTGTGATACCACCGGTGTAGAACCCGATTTTGCTCTGGTAAAATTTAAAAAACTAAGTGGTGGTGGCTATTTCAAAATTATTAATCAGGCTGTTCCCAATGCCTTAAAAAATTTAGGTTATACTGATGCGCAAATAAAAGATATAGAAAATTATGCCGTAGGTACCGCCAGTTTTGAAGGAGCCCCCTCCATTAACAATACCACATTGGCGGCCAAAGGATTTATACAAGAAGAAATTGCCAAAATTAATCAGGCTGCAAAATCGGCTTTTGAAATTGGATTTCTCTTTAACCGTTTTGCATTGGGCGATGCCTGTATGCAACGAATGGGTTTTAAAGAAGAAGAATACAGTAGCTGGGATTTTAATATGCTGGAAGCATTGGGTTTTACAGAAGAAGAAATTGAAGCCGCTAATGATTATGTATGTGGAACCATGACGGTGGAAGGTGCACCACAC
>JAKAKY010000113.1 GCA_021824365.1 Bacteroidota bacterium
TACAAAAAATATTAAAATATACATATTTATTTGTATGTTAAAATTTTTTATTAAATAGTATTATTTTAATTATTGAAATGTTTTATAATTCGATATGTAAATTTAATTTCATAATGTAAATTTTATGCTTAGTTTTATAATCTCTGAATTGTATGGAAAATAATGCAAGAAAACAGGAGCGGATTCGGATTGGAAAAAATATAAAAACAGTCCGTATTTTAAAAGGATTTCCTTAAAAGCATCTGGCAGCACAGTTAAATATGAGTGTCAGTAATTTGAGTAATATTGAGAATGGGCATACCGCTGGAAAGATTATCTGAACTTGCACAAATATTTGGCATGTCAGTAGAGGATATTATTGCATTTTACCCTGAATATTTATGGGAGAAATGAGCATATTTTCAGACAATGAAATTATTATTTCGCATCTTCCGTATCAAACCGGTCAATACTTTGAATGCCCTGCAATTGTTTTAAGCGTTTCACTAATTCTTCTAATTCTTCTTTATCGTGCACAAATACTTTTACGGTTCCCTGAAATAAACCTTCGGCCGATTCAATGGTGAGTGCGGCAATATTTATTTTTAAATCGCCGCTAATAATATTAGTTATTTTATTAATTACACCAACATCATCCAGGCCCACAATTTTTAAACCGGTAAGGAAGGATATTTCTTTGTTTTTTGCCCATTTGGTTTTTACTACGCGGTGTCCATAATTGGCTAATAATTGTGCCGCATTAGGGCAATTGGTACGGTGTATAATTAAGCCTTTGCCGGTACTCACAAATCCGAACACATCATCTCCCGGAATAGGGTTGCAACATTTGGCTAAAGAATACATAATTTTATCGCTGCTTTCGCCAAAAATAATCAGCTCACTGTCTTTTTTGCTATAGGTTTTTTGATGCGTTATTTCATGAGGTGTTTCGGCTGGTAAAATAATTTTAGGTTTGGGTGCTTCTAATTTATCACCCAGTACATGAAATGCTTTTAACTCTCGTAAATCAATTTGCTTTACTGCAATTTTATATAAAAAATCTAATGAAGAGGATAGCTTATAAAAATGTACCAGTTCATCTATATTGGTATTATTATAAGCGACACCCATATTTTCCAGCTTGCGTTGCAGGGTATATTTTCCTTCATCTGCAATTTTTCTTTTTTCTTCCCGAAGGGCATCTTTAATTTTTGCTTTTGCTTTGGCAGTTACTACCATGTTCAGCCAATCTTCTGATGGCTTTTGTTTGTTGCTGGTAATTATTTCAACCTGATCGCCACTACGCAGTTTATGACTAATAGGTACTAATTTGTGGTTTACTTTGGCGCCAATACATTTTGAGCCAACAGCAGAGTGTATGGCAAAAGCAAAATCGAGTGATGTACTACCCGTAGGCATCATTTTTACATCGCCTTTGGGTGTGTACACATAAATTTCTTCTGCTAAGAAAGAGGTTTTAAAATCCTGTAAAAAATCAACGCCATCGGTATCTTCCTGCGATAGTACTTCTCTGATTTGCCCAAACCACTTATCAAATCGGTCTTCATCACTTTTTTCTTCTTTGTACTTGTAATGCGCTGCTAAACCTTTTTCGGCAATTTCATTCATGCGTTTGGTGCGTATTTGCACTTCTACCCATTTACCATGTGGACCCATTACAGTGGTATGTAATGCTTCATAACCATTGCTTTTGGGGTTACTCAGCCAGTCTCTTAACCGTTCGGGTGATGGCGTGTATGCATCGGTAATAATAGAGTATACTTTCCAACAATCTTCTTTTTCTCTATCGGCAGGCGAATTTAAAATAACGCGAATGGCAAATAAATCGTATACCTCTTCAAAACTTACCCCTTTTTTCTTAATTTTATTCCCGATAGAATGAATGCTTTTGGGGCGGCCCTGTATTTCAAAATCGAAACCTAATTTTTGTAATTTTTCTTTAATGGGCTTAATAAATTCATTGACATATCGGGTACGTTCGCGTTTGGTTTCAGATAATTTCCGGGCAATTTCTTTGTAAGCTTCCGGCTCCATGTATTTCATGGCCAGGTCTTCCATTTCGGTTTTAATATTGTACAAACCCATTCTATGGGCCAATGGAGCATATACCCAAATGGTTTCAGACGAGATTTTTAATTGTTTTTCCCGCTTCATGCTATCTAATGTGCGCATGTTGTGCAGGCGGTCGGCCAGTTTAATTAAAATAACCCGCGGGTCATCGGTCAACGTTAATAAAATCTTTTTAAAATTTTCGGCTTGCTGTGAGGTGTTGGCATCCATTACCGTAGCTATTTTTGTTAGCCCGTCTACTATTCTGGCAATTTCGCTGCCAAATTCTCTTTCAATATCCTCTAAAGTAATATCGGTATCCTCAACGGTATCATGTAATAAGGAACAAATGGTACTTCTAACCCCCAATCCAATTTCTTCCACACAAATCATGGCAACTGCAATGGGGTGTAAAATATAAGGCTCACCGCTTTTGCGGCGCATGGTTTTATGTGCTTCTGCAGCCATTTCAAAAGCATGTCTCACCAATTCTTTATCACCTCTTTTTAATTTAGGCCGGAGGCTTTTTAATAATGCCCTATAACGGCCTATAATTTCCTTTTTTTCCTGCTCTTCGTTTAATGTATAGGCCGGTAATTGGTTTTCTAATACAGTTGTTTCTATTACTTGCTCATTCTCCATAGCTATACAAAATTAATGATATTTTGGCTGTGTAAGGGCTGTGTGTAGCATTTTGGCAGATAGCTGCGTTATTTTTTCCTTCTATACAACATACCTACACGAATATTGTTAATTTTGCCAACAACATGGTAGCTGATTCTAAAAAAAGTTTTTTTAATTTTCCATTGCTTCGAAGGGTTTTGCATTTTGTAAAGCCGTATCGTTCTGTATTTTATGGCAGTATTGGTTTAGCCATTGTAATGGCATTTTTTGCACCGGTAAGGCCTTATTTAATTCAGCTAACGGTTGATGAAGTAACCGGCAAGCACCAGCATATTCCGCAATGGGTGCACTTTTTTACCGGAAATACAGCATTGCAAACGGTTACAGGGTTTATTATTGTCATTACCATTTTTCAATTGATATTTTTATTGGTTGAAACAATAGTACGGTTTCTATTTACCTTTTTAACGGCATGGTTAGGCCAGCATGTGGTAAAAAATTTAAGAGTAACCGTATACAATAAAGTGTTACACCTTAATCTTTCTCAGTTCGATAAAACACCCATAGGCACGCTAACTACCCGTACCATTAACGATATTGAAAGCATTAACGATATTTTTAGTGATGGCTTAATTCCGATTGTAGCTGATTTGCTAACCATTATCATTACGCTGGCTACCATGTTTTGGATTGACTGGCGATTAACACTCATTGCCTTAATTCCTTTTCCGGTCTTAATTATTGCCACTTACTACTTTAAAGAAGCCGTCAATAAAAGCTTTATCAGGGTTAGAAATGCGGTAGCCGCACTCAATGCATTTGTGCAGGAACACATTACCGGTATGCAGGTAGTGCAGGCATTTGCGGTAGAAGATAAAGAATTTCAGAAATTTCAAAATATCAACCGCGAACATCGGAATGCGAATATTAAAGCCATTTTTGCATATAGTATTTTTTTTCCTATTGTAGAAATTGTGCTGGCATTAAGTACTGCACTCATTATTTGGTGGGTAGCCAATCAGGCGATTGTGCTGGGGGGAGGCACGCCGGTCAATTTTTCAGGAAAAATTGTTTCGTTTGTATTGTTCATGAACCAAATTTTCAGGCCACTGCGTGTAATTGCCGATAAGTTCAATGTGTTGCAAATGGGAATGGTAGCTGCTGAAAGGGTGTTTAAGGTGTTGGATAATCCGGATGTAACCAATAATTCGGGTACTATTGCTCCTATAAGCATTCAGGGCAAAATTGCATTTAACCATGTTTGGTTTGCTTATTTAGAAGAACAATATGTTTTAAAAGACATTAATTTTTTCATTAATGCAGGTGAAACTGTTGCCATTGTTGGCCATACCGGTAGTGGCAAAACTTCTATTGCCAGCCTCATTAATCGGTTGTACCATATTCAAAAAGGTAGTATTTTAATTGATGATGTAAAAATTGAAGACTATACCACTGATGCATTGCGTAAAAATATTGGTGTGGTATTGCAGGATGTGTTTTTATTTTCGGGTTCTATCATTGATAATATAACCCTTCGCAATCCGGAAATAAACAAAGAACAGGTAATTGCTGCCGCTAAAATGATGGATGTGCACGACTTTATTATGCGTTTACCCGGTGGGTATGATTTTGATGTGCGGGAAAGGGGAAATTCCCTCAGTTTGGGGCAACGCCAAATTTTTTCCTTTATCCGGGCATTACTGTACAATCCGGCTATTTTAATATTGGATGAAGCCACCTCATCTATTGACAGTGAAAGTGAGCAGTTAATTCAAAAAGCAATAGATACGCTTATTTCAGGCAGAACTTCCATTATTATAGCGCACCGACTGTCTACCATTCGCAAAGCACATAAAATTATTGTATTAGACAAAGGGGTTATCAAAGAAATAGGTACGCATCAGGAATTATTGGCCAATGGGGGCTTTTATACCCGTTTGTATGAAATGCAATTTGAAAAACATGCCCATCATCCCATTTCTGCCGGTTCTTTATAACTTTTTTTAACCAAAAATTCAGGTTCAAACCATTTTTTAGAGCCATCCCCCTATCTTTGCCGCAAATTTGAATAAATTTATGCCCCTGAAATACCTGAAATCTTTGCTGGTTGTGGCTTTTAGCCTGTTTTTTTGCTCAATTTCTTTTAATGGCAAAGCGCAGGTAACTGAACAAATGGTAGCAGATACTGTGCATGAAAAAAGTGGAACAGCGTTTAATCCGGGTGAAGTAATCATGGAGCATATTATGGATAATCATGAATTCCATTTTGCAGAATGGAATGGCCACCCAATTGCTTTTCCATTACCCGTTATTGTTTATTCCCCTCAAAAAGGCTTATCTGTTTTTATCTCTTCTAAATTGGAACATGGCCATGCTATTTACGATGGTTACAAATTAGAGGAAGGAACCATAGTTGCGGTAAATGAAGCCGGAGAGCCTGATACCAACGTGAAAGTATACGATTTATCACTTACCAGAAATGTAGTGCAAATGCTATTGGGATTATTGGTATTGGTAATTGTACTGATTAATGTAGGCAAAAAATATACGAAAGAAGGTGCTTCAAAAGCACCATCCGGTTTTCAAAATGCAATAGAGCCGGTTATTACTTTTATACGCGATGAAGTAGGTAAAAGCTATTTAGGCAATAAGTATGAAAAATACATGCCGCTGTTATTAACTATTTTCTTTTTTATTTTGATTTCTACTTTATTTGGTTTAATACCCGGTTCTGCTAACGTAACCGGTAATATTGCCTTTACATTTACCTTAGGTATTATTAGTTTTGTTGTTATATTATTTAGTGCCAATAAGCATTATTGGACACATATTTTTAATCCGCCCGGTGTACCCACTTTTGTAAAATTTATATTAATACCGGTTGAAATTTTGAGTGTATTTACCAAGCCGTTTGCTTTAATTGTGCGTTTGTTTGCCAATATGGTTGCAGGGCACATGATTATTACCTGCTTAATTTTAATGATTTTTATTTTTTCGAAACTAAGCATTGGTGCCGGTTTAGGATTTGCCCCTGTTTCATTAGCATTTACCATTTTTATTTATTTTATTGAAATATTAGTTGCGTTCATTCAGGCATTTATCTTTACCAACCTTACCGCCGTATTTATTGGTCAGGCTATTGAAGATACACACAGCCATCATGATGACGCAGTAATGATATAAAATTTTTTAATCACAAAAACCAACACAGTATGTCTTTAATGAGTGTTTTGTTAGATGGAAGCATTTCCAACATGGGTGCTGCAATTGGTGCAGGTTTAGCTGCAATTGGTGCAGGTATTGGTATTGGCCAGATTGGTAAAGGTGCAGTAGAAAGTATTGCCCGCCAGCCTGAAGCAGCTAATGAAATTCGTGCAAACATGATTTTAACTGCAGCCTTCGTCGAGGGTGTGGCTTTGTTTGCCGTAATTGCAGCCGTATTGGCCATCTTCATTAAGTAATTTTTCTTGTAAAGAAACATTACCTCAACTGCATTCTACGCAAAGGGCAGCGAATGCAGTTGATTTTAAAAATGATAAAAGATTGATGCTTGGTTTAAAAATAAGTAGCATTTTTATAAAATTGAAATTGAATATATGCAATTGTTAACACCCGCTTTAGGCTTAATATTCTGGACATTCATCGCCTTTATTATTGTTTTAATTGTATTACGGAAATATGCCTGGAAACCCATTCTCTCTGCATTAAAAGAAAGAGAAACCGGTATTGCAGATGCCATTGCTTCAGCCGAGAAAATGAAGGTTGAAATGGCTGCGTTAAAAAATGAAAACGAAGCTTTGATGGCTAAAGCCAGAGAGGAGCGTGCCGTAATTTTGAAAGAAGCCAAAGAGCAGTCAGATAAAATGATTGCCGATGCCAAAGAAAAAGCAAAACAAGAATATGAGCGCATTGTTGCCGATGCACAAACCGCTATCATGCAACAAAAAAATGCAGCTTTAACTGATGTAAAAAATCAAGTAGGTGCTTTGGTAATTGAAGTGAGCGAAAAAATATTACACCGTGAGTTAAGTAACAAAGCTGAGCAGGAAAGATATATTCAAACATTGGTGAATGCTGTTCCATTAAACTAATTTTATTACCCGGTAATTATAACTGATAATGAATAATCCCCGTTTAGCTAACCGGTATGCCAAGAGCCTGATTGATATTAGCATTGAGAGAAATGAGCTGGAAAAAATCATGGCCGATATGCAATACCTTCATGCTGTATGTAAAGCCAGCAGGGAGTTTGTAAACCTTTTGGAAAGTCCGGTAGTTACTTCTGATAAGAAAAATGCCATCATAAAAGCTGTTACCGGTAAATCCTTAAGTGCTTTAACGGCACTATATCTTGAGTTGTTGGTAAAAAAAGAAAGAGAGAATGTACTACCCGAAATTGTAAACGCATTCATTGAGCAATACAATACTTTAAAAGGCATTCATATTGTAACATTAACAACAGCAGTTCCTGTATCCGATAGTTTAAAAAATAGCATTGAAACCAAAGTTAAAGCGGCACGCGGGTTTGATAAAGTGCAATTGGAAATAAAGGTAGATGAAAGTTTAATTGGCGGTTTTGTATTAAGTTTTCAAAACAATTTGGTAGATGCCAGTGTGTTACGCGATTTAAAAGATATCAAAAAACAGTTTCAGCAAAATTTATATGTGCAGCAAATACGATAAACTGCATTCATTTTTACAATTATAATCATAGCATAAAATCAACAATATGGTAGACATTAAACCAGATGAAATTTCAGCCATACTCAGGCAGCAGTTGAGTAATTTCAATGTATCGGCTGAATTGGAAGAAGTAGGTACTGTTTTACAAGTGGGTGATGGTATTGCCCGTGTATATGGCCTTAATAATGTACGTTCAGGCGAACTGGTAGAATTTGATAATGGCGTAAAAGCAATTGCCCTGAACCTGGAAGAAGATAATGTTGGTGTGGTATTGATGGGTGAAAGCGAAGGCATTAAAGAAGGCGCCAAAGTTAAAAGAACCGGGCAAATTGCCTCTATTAAAGTGGGTGATGGGATGGTAGGCCGTGTTTTAAACACCCTTGGTGAACCCATTGATGGCAAAGGTTCTATTAAAGGCGATTTGTATGAAATGCCATTGGAACGTAAAGCCCCCGGTGTTATATTCCGTGAGCCTGTAAAAGAACCCTTACAAACCGGTATTAAAGCCATAGATGCCATGATTCCAATTGGACGTGGACAGCGGGAATTGATTATTGGTGACCGCCAAACCGGTAAAACGGCCATTGCTGTTGATACCATCATCAATCAAAAAGAATTTTATGAAGCCGGAAGCCCGGTATATTGTATTTATGTAGCCGTAGGACAAAAAGCTTCTACTGTTGCCGGGGTAATGAAAACATTGGAAGATAATGGTGCGATGGCCTATACCACCATCGTAGCTGCTTCTGCTTCTGATCCGGCTCCTTTACAGTTCTATGCTCCATTTGCAGGTGCAGCCATTGGTGAATTTTTCCGTGACACCGGAAGACCGGCTTTAATTATATATGACGATTTATCTAAACAAGCAGTAGCCTATCGTGAAGTATCATTATTGTTACGCAGACCACCCGGCCGTGAAGCTTATCCCGGTGATGTATTCTATTTACATAGCCGTTTATTAGAAAGAGCTGCCAAAGTAATTTCTAATGATGAAGTGGCAAAAAATATGAACGACCTTCCCAAGTCTATCAAACATTTGGTAAAAGGAGGCGGTAGTTTAACCGCTTTACCCATCATTGAAACACAGGCAGGCGACGTATCTGCTTATATTCCTACCAACGTAATTTCAATTACCGACGGACAAATTTTCTTAGAAGGTAACTTGTTCAATGCCGGTATTCGTCCTGCTATTAACGTAGGTATTTCAGTAAGCAGGGTAGGTGGTAACGCCCAAATTAAATCCATGAAAAAAGTGGCCGGTACTTTAAAATTAGACCAGGCTTTGTACCGCGAATTAGAGGCCTTTTCTAAATTTGGTGGCGATTTAGATGCTGCCACCAAGTCGGTAATTGATAAAGGTGCCCGTAACGTAGAAATTCTGAAACAACCACAGTATAGCCCTGTGAGTGTTGAAAAACAAGTGGCAATTATTTATTTGGGTACACAGGGTTTATTGCGTGATGTGGCTGTAAGTAAGGTGAAGGCATTTGAAACTCATTTCCTTTTAGAAATGGAAACCAAACTGCCCGATATTTTAGCCGAATTCAAAAAAGGCCAATTGAATGATGAAAGTTTGAAGAAAATGACCGATTTAGCTGCAGGTTTGTATCCTCAGTACAAATAATCAGTATTCGCTTATCATATGAAACCCTGGAAACATTTTCCGGGGTTTTTGTATTGTAAGCATTGCATCCAATTAACAAATCCCATTTTTTTCGCCAAAAGGTATTTAAGTTTTCTCATACTAAAGAACTAATTATTTCCATTTCAATCAAAATTTTATAAAATAGTTTAGTTTATAAAATAAACTATTTTATATTTGTATTATCAAATTGGATGTATGAAAACAGGTTTTACAATCGTCTTTATTTTGTTGGTTGCAATTATAGTAAGCGGCCAAACAAAAATTTCCGGGCTGGTAAAAAACGCAAAAGGAATGCCCATTCATGGCGTAGGCATTACTTTATTACAAACCTATGATGGCGCTATAACGGATAGTATGGGCAAATTCACTTTTTCAACGGTTGAGAAAGGAGATAAAATGCTGCAGGCCAAAATAATGGGTTACACGGCAAAAGAAGCAAAAATTTCCATTGCCGATCATGCAGTTAGCGTGGTATTTGTTTTAAAGGAGGAAATGTCTGAACTAAAAGCAGTTTCAGTTACGGCAGGAAGTTTTGCCGCCGGCGATAAAAAAAGAGTGGCAACAGTTTTAAGTGCCTTAGATATGTATACTACGGGTGGCGCAAATGCCGATGTAACCGCTGCAATAAAAACACTGCCGGGTACACAACAAGTAGGTGAACAGGATGGCCTTTTTGTAAGAGGTGGCGAAGGATACGAAACCAAACAGATGATAGATGGATTGGTAATAAAC
>JAKAKY010000114.1 GCA_021824365.1 Bacteroidota bacterium
CTTAATCCTAAAAATTGGTGGCTGCCCCTTCTAATAATCTTTACCATAAGTATTGCCGGCGTAACAATGATTGGTATTCATACCTACACTGAAGCCCCGCCTATTCCTGATTATGTTTCTCAAAAATGGGAAGTCATTTTTTCAAAGGAGGATATACTGAAAGGACAAGCTGTTTTTCAGAAGTATGCATTGATGGAGTATGGAACGATGTTTGGCGATGGTGCCTTAAGAGGACCGGATTTTACTGCTGAATCATTACATAATATTTCCCGGTATATGAATGATTATTACCTGTCAAAGTTGAAACCTGATGCCAACATAGATTTATTGAAGAAGGGCGTTACCGAACAAGTAAAATCAGAAATTAAAAAGAATAATTTTAATGATAATAATAACAGCGTATTACTTACCGGTGCACAAGTATTTGCAGCTAATGAGTTGGTAAAATACTATACAGAAAAATTTACTGATCCATCTGTATCCGGTGCGTTTAAACCAGCGGGATATATTACTAACACAACCGAAATTAAATCTTTAACTGCTTTTTTCTTCTGGGGCGCATGGGTATGTGGTGTAGAAAGACCTGGAGAACAATACAGCTATACGCATAACTGGCCTTACGATCCTGTAGCTGGAAATACCCCAAGTTCTGCTACCATTTTATGGAGTATTATTGGTTCTCTCGGATTAATATTTGGCCTGGGGCTGGTATTGTATTATCATGGAAAACTGGAAAAGTTGAATGATGATACTTATACCAGCAAAGCGCAACCTTTTATGACAAGGAATGAAGTGCAAAATTTTGAACCTAATGCTATTCAAAGCGCAACATATAAATTTTTTTACACTGCCATTCTGCTTTTTGCAACGCAGGTGCTTGCCGGAATAGTGACAGTGCATGACTTTGTTGGATTTGTCAATTTTTTTGGTTTTAATATTTCCAAATCCCTGCCTATTACAGTAACAAGGAGCTGGCATGTACAGCTATCATTGTTATGGATATCAACTTGTTGGATTGGCGCTTCATTTTTTATGATGTCGTTGCTTTCCTCTAACCAGCCAAAAAAACAAATTACATTAATCAATACAATTTTTTGGCTGGCTGTTATATTAATTGCAGGTTCGTTTGCAGGTATTTTTCTTGGGCCAAAGGGAATGTTGTCAAAAACATGGTATTGGTTTGGTAACCAGGGGTGGGAGTATGTTGAATTGGGAAAAATATGGCAGATAATACTTGGTATTGTGTTTATCATTTGGGCTATCACCTTATACCGGGGCATTAAACCGGTATTGAAACTAAAACAACCATGGGCCTTACCTAACTGGTTAATATATGCAACATTCAGTATTATCTTATTATTGGTTTCCGGTTTTATTGCAACACCTAAAACTAATTTTGTAATTGCCGATTTCTGGCGGTGGATGGTAGTACACATGTGGGCTGAAGCATTCTTTGAAGTATTCACTACTGTGCTGATTGGTTATTTTATGGTACTGATGGGACTGGTTAGCAGGCAGGCTGCAATTCGTGTTATTTATCTCGCTACATTATTGTTTTTAGGCTCAGGTTTACTCGGCATCTCTCATAATTTTTATTGGAATGGAAAACCGGTTTTCACAATGGCTTTAGGCTCTGTATTTTCAACATTGCAGGTTATTCCACTCATACTTTTAACATTGGAGGCATGGCGTTTCAGTAAACTTCCCGGATTATTGGAAAACGGGAACCGTGTAAATGGTGATGTAAATAAACAGTTCGGTTTTCCCGAAGTTTTCCCGTTTTTGCTTGCAGTTAATTTCTGGAATTTCTTTGGTGCAGGGGTATTGGGTTTTATTATCAACCTTCCTATTGCCAATTATTATGAACACGGCACCTACTTAACCGTTAACCACGGCCATGCCGCATTAATGGGTGTTTATGGAAACCTTGCACTGGCGGCAGTTTTGTTTTGTTGTCAGTTATTATTTAAGGGCGACTGGTGGAAACCCCGTGTTATTAAAACTGTTTTCTGGTCAATCAATATAGGCTTACTGCTGATGGTACTTCTCGATTTATTTCCTGTAGGTATTTTACAATTTAAAACAGTAACCGAAAAAGGGCTGTGGTTTGCCCGCAGCAGCACATTTATTGACAGTACCCGATTCCAAACTTTTACCTGGTTGCGCATTATTGGTGGTTCAATATTTACGGTTGGCGGTGTAATTCCTTTAGTATGGTTTATAACACGAGGTAGAAGGGGTTTAAAAAAATATAATCCGGATTTCCTTACTCAACAATCAAACAATGAAAAAATTACAATACATCCGGCTAAATTTTAAAATATACTGTATCTGGCGAATACAATTTCTTATGAAAATATTGAAGAATCATATTCAAAAAAAATATTTCTCATATAATGAAAACAATAATGGAAGATAAACCACTTGTATATTCCTGCTCTGGTTGCTCAAGCGCTGCGCAAATGGCCAATTATATTGCTGTGCAGTTAGACAGGCAGGAGCTTGCCGAAATGTCATGTATTGCCGGAGTGGGAGGCAATGTAAAAAAATTGGTGCGTACTGCTTTATCCGGAAGAAAAATAATTGCCATTGATGGTTGCCCGCTGGCCTGTTCAAAAGCATGCTTAGGCAATCACGCAATTAGTCCCGATGTGCACATCCGGCTAACTGAATACGGGATCAGGAAACAAAATCATGTTGATTTTGATAAGGATGAAGCAAAGGTTCTATTGCATAAAATCGAAGAAGAAATAGCTTTTCTGCATATAAGCCGGCAGGAGGCTATGCTTTGTGCCACTAATTAAAAATAGTATGCAATCTCATTTGTACAACATAATTGTTTGCACCACATTTGCAAGGCATACAAAACCATTGCACAAAGCCCAACCTTGCAAAAGAGCTACAAACATAATTCTATTCAACAAACCCCACTTCAAGTTTTTTATTTTAGCTTTTGTACCACTAATATCAACAGTTGTAAACAGTCAAACAATTAAAGGTAAAGTAACAGATATTAATAATCATCCATTAGAATTTGTAACAGTTGTATTAAAATGTGATACTTTGTTTTCTAAAATTGTTCTAACCGATTCAACTGGCTTGTTTACTATTAAAGAATGTCCATTGAATAAAAAATGTTCACTTACAGTTTCATTTGTTGGTTATAGTGATATTGACACAAATTTTATTTCACGATCAAACTTAAATTTTAATTTCTTATTAAAACTCAACAACACTCAATTAAAGCCCGTAACAGTAATTTCTAAAAAGCCTTTAATTGAAAGAAAGATTGACAGACTTATTTTTAATGTGGAGAATAATTTACTTACAACAGGAATGGGTAGTGATGAAATTTTTAAAATAATTCCGGGTGTAAAAATGGATGAATTAGGAACAATAAGTATTAATGGTATTTCTGGTGCGGCAGTGATGTTAAATGACCATTTGTTAAATTTAAAAGGAAATGAATTAGTTAGTTTTTTGCAAGGCTTGCGTTCCCAGGATATTTCTTCGATTGAAGTAATAGCACACCCACCTGCAAGTTTTGATGCAGAAGGCGTAGGTGGAATAATTAAGATTATTACAAAAAAGAAAAGAACAAAAGGCGTAGAATTAGGTGCGGGCAGTACATACAAACAAGGAGTTTATGCCAAGTTATTTGAAGATGCAAGTTTAAGTTTTAAAAACGAGAAGTGGATGATATATGCTTCATTGAATAACAAAAATTTAAAAGGCTTTATAAAGAGTAATGATGATAGGACAATTCAAAATAATCTATATTCTTTCACAAGAAGTGATAATATAATATCGAAAAATAATTCTTTTGGATGGCGGGGTGGCTTCCAGTTTGATTTTACAAAAAGTCAAACCATTCAATTTGAAGCAATATCAAATATAGGCAATAGTAATGCCTTACACTCAATAATAAACACGCAGGTCTTTTTCAATAATCAACTTGATACAACAATTAATAATATTAATCCTTTTAAAAACAACTCTAAAAACTTTACTTATTCATTTAATTATAATTGGAGTATTGACTCTATTGGAAGCAATTTTAAAATCTTATCAGATTATTCTGTTTCAAATTCAATATCACATGACACAAGTTTAAATAGTTATTTTGATAAGAATAACTATTTTGTTTATCAACTGAATAGATATGGAAATATTGGAGATTCACTACATGTTTTTACTGCCCGGAGTGATTTGGATTTAAAATTAAAAGATAAAAAATCCGAGTTACAATTTGGAATGAAATATAGCAATGCAAATAACTTTAGTGGGAACGATTATTTTTTATACAACTTCGCAAATTCGATTTGGAAAAATGACTCAACTCAAACCAATCATTTCAATTATAAAGAAAACATATTAGCAGGTTACTTAAATTTTAATTCAAAAATTAAACGTCTTGAATATATTGCAGGTATAAGAATTGAAAACACGCAATCAAAAAGTATTTCAACAACAACCAACTCCCAAATAACTACTAATTATATAAATTACTTTCCAAGTTTATTTCTAAAATATTCATTAAATGATAGCATTGGCAGAAGTATTTCATTTAGTTATAACAAACGAATTTCAAGACCTCTTTATATTATTTTAAATCCATTTAAATATTTTTACTATCAATATACTATCAAACAAGGTAACCCCTATTTAAAACCATCAATAGAACATTCGTTTGCTACGGTTTTTTCCTTAAATAATAGGTTGTCCTTTTCATTAAGCTACTATTTTAACAAAAATGTTTTATCAGATGTCCATCTTTTACAAGGCAATTATACTGTAGAAACATTTACAAATTTAAGTTCGGAGGAAGGCTATTATCTTGAAACAACTTACACAAACAATGTTACAAAATGGTGGAATAGTATGGTAGATATAGCTCTGGTGATTTCCAAATTTCGTTCACCCGATTTTGAGCAAAATTATGCAGGTGTAAATTTTTCAACTACCAACGTTGTAAATTTTAATTCACATGTAAGTTTTCAAACTGATTTTAATTTTTCATCAAAAGGCTATGATCGGTTTTCAAGAAGCAACTATAATACAGCTATTTTGAGTATTGCATTTCAATACAAATTTTTAAAAAACAAATTATCGTGCAGAATTGGAATGAATGATATTTTTTACAGAGAAGGCAATATGAGTTTAACCGAAAATTATCAAGGACAAATTACAAACACATTATTTAAACGAGATTCAAGGGTTTTCTTTATTGGCATAAGGTATAATTTAAAAAAGGGGTTAAAAAAAGAAAACAGACAAATAGAAAAAAGCAACAACGATGAAATGCAACGAACATATAATTAATAAAAATATTGTTTGCCAACAATGGGAAATTGCCGAAAATCCCAAAAAGAGTAGGCTTTAATTTAAAAATGTTTTTTATGAAAAATGAAATTCGAAAAAAGCAGTTTCAATTAGATGCAATTAAATTGCTTGAAAACGCAGAAATGCAAAAATTAAAAGGAGGGTTAGCAACTTCTCCTGACTGTGCTTGTAAATCAGGTTGCAGAAGTCAATGTATTTCTGGGCAAGTTAAAAACTAGCAAGTTGTAGAATTCTATGATTGAGCCTCACAAAGAGGCTCAATCATTAATTAAAAAAACAATCAAAAAATTTATATGAATATATCATTCAATCCCAAATACCATCTGAAACAAGATGAAGGCAGAGTTTTATTAATGCCTAGTGAAATGTTTAGATCAATACAAGATGGATCAGATAATAGCTTCGAATCTGTTATACATCCTATCTATGCAATAATTTTAGCATTTTTTAATAATACAGAATATGAAGAAGGAATTAGAAATGCTTCGAACTACCTAAATATAAGTATTGAATTCGTTAAAAAATTTATTGACCCTTTAATTGAAAATGATGATATCATTTCTTTTAAAAACAATAATCAATTAGATATAGTTTTTCCAAGAAAGACTTTAATTAGAAACGTCATTGACAATAGTAAAAAATATAGTCCAGAAGATTTTGTCTATGAAAATGTAGACATTTCTCATAAAAGGCATAAAACGCCAACAGATATTACATTAATGGTTAACACAACATGTGCTACCAATTGTTTTTATTGCTATGCAGACAGAAGAATTAAAACAAGTTGTAAAATACCATTAGAAAGAGTTTATGAATTAATTGATGAAGCAAAATCATTTCATGCTAGAAGTTTTGAAGTTATTGGTGGGGAATTTTTTCTTTATAAAAATTGGAAAGAAGTTTTGATTTATTTATATGCCTATGGATTTCATCCTTACATATCAACTAAAGTTAATATTTCAAAAGATGCTATTGACTTTTTAGCTTCAAATAAAATTACTGACATACAGGTTTCATTAGATACATTAGTTCCTAATAATTTGACAGAAATACTTAATGTAGATAAAAACTATATTGAAAAAATTAAGGGAACTTTAATTCACTTGAATGAGTCAAATGTTGGAGTGTATTTGCATACAATTTTAAATAGTAAAAATCAATCGCCTAATGATATGAAATCAATTTACGATTTCATAAAAGATATGAATAATATTATTGCATGGAGAATTGACAAGGCGGGACCTTCGTTATATTTAAACGAGGATAGCTATGAAAATTATAGAGTGAATAAACACAAAACTATTGAAACGTATAAATATCTAAAAAAATTGAGTGAGAAACGTACGGAATTTGCAATATTACCCGATGGCATAAACCCTGTAGCTATAAATGATAGTTCAAATCCTACAATCAGAGAGGGGAGGGAAAGAGCATCTTGTTCCGCAAATTATTCACAATTATTTATTTTACCTGATGGGAATGTTACTGTTTGTGAAGAGTTATATTGGCATGATCAATTTATAATAGGAAATGTACTTGAAAGTAGCTTGTTGGAAATATGGAATTCAAATTTTGCTAAATACATTCGAAAAATTCCCCAAAAAGAAATACCATCTGACAGTGCATGTAGTGCTTGTAACGAATATGATTTATGCAGAGATTTAAATAAAATATGTTGGAAAGATGTTATTAAAGCATATGGTAATGATAAATGGTATTATCCTGATGTTGCTTGTTCAAAAGCCCCATCTTTAAAATATCACGTGGAATAAGAATAAAAATTAATGAGCAAGAAGATTATTGTATTTCAATTGGATATTGCTGACTGTGGTGCAGCTTGCTTAAAAATGATTTCAAAAAATTATAATAAAAATTATTCATTAGAATATTTAAGATATATTTCTTATCAAACTAAAGAAGGAGTAAGTTTCCTCAGCATAAAAATATCCGCAGAAAAAATTGGTTTTAAAACAGTTTCTGCAAAACTTACTACTGAACGGTTGAAAGAAGGAAAAGAATTACTGCCCTGCATTCTTCATTGGAATCAAAATCATTTTGTTGTTTTACATAAAATAAACAACAACAAATTTTATATTGCCGACCCCGCACATGGTTTAATAAAACTAAATGAAGAACGTTTTAAAAAAAGTTGGTTAAGCGATGAAGATAAAGGCGTAGCCTTATTTTTAGAACCCACGGAAGAGTTTTATAAATTGCAGCCACCTGCTTCGGTTAAGGTTAAAATAAAATTTCTATTCAAATATTTAACCCCATACACCAAGCAACTAGCATGGATGTTTTTATTGCTATCATTGGGCAGCGCCATTACTTTAGTTTTTCCATTTCTTACTCAAAACCTTATTGATAAAGGTATTCATACAAAAAACATCAACATCATCACTACAATTTTGTTAGCCCAATTAGCTTTGTATCTGGGCAGTATTACGATGAGCATCTTTCGCAATTGGCTATTGTTGTTTGTAGGTACTAAGTTAAGTATCACTATTATTTCAGATTTTTTGAAAAAAATGTTGAAACTGCCCATTAAATTTTTCGACACCAAAACAATGGGTGATTTTAATCAACGCATACAAGATAACGAACGAATAGAACATTTTTTAACCTCACAAAGTTTGCTCACATTTTTTTCAATTCTCACTTTCTCGGTTTTTTTTGGTGTTCTTTGGTATTACAATATAAAAATATTATTAGTATATATGGCACTTACTTTTTTATCAGTAGTATGGTCGTATTATTGGTTACAGAAACGAAGACAATTAGATTATTTACGTTTTCAACAACGCAGCGAAAATCAGGAATCTATTTACGAAATGCTATATGGAGTTACAGAAATGAAACTCAATCAATTTGAAGATTTTAAACGCAAAACATGGGAAGAAATTCAGCACAAACTGTTTAAAATAAATATTCGCATTTTAAAATTAGACCAGTTGCAACTTTCGGGCTTTGAATTTTTAAATCAAATAAAAAATATTCTTGTAACATTTTTAGCAGCAGGTTTTGTAGTGCATGATAAAATGTCCCTGGGTGCTTTGCTAAGCGTGTCCTACATTGTAGGAGAAATGAACTCACCTGTTAATCAGTTAGTCAATTTTTTTCGTTCATTACAAGATGCCAAAATAAGTTTGGAAAGATTAAATGAAATACAAAATCATCCTCTTGAAGAAGAAACACAAGCACAAAAAATAATTGATAAAACTAATGGTGATGGTATTGAATTAAAAGATATTTCCTTTCAGTACGAGGGGCCACATTCGCCTTTTGTATTGAAAGATATTTGCTTGCGGATACCCGATGGAAAAATAACGGCAATAGTGGGTACAAGCGGAAGCGGTAAAACAACTTTAATGAAACTGTTATTAAAATTTTATGCGCCCATTGAAGGAAATATTTTTTATAATGGAACAAATATTATTGAATTGTCTCCCAAAGAACTTCGTAAAAGATGTGGAGTAGTAATGCAGGACGGCTATATTTTTTCAGATACGATTGAAAGAAATATTGCAACTGGCGATGAAGTAATTGACAAAGAAAAACTATCCCATGCAATACAAACGGCCAATATCAAATTTTTTATCGAAAGTTTGCCATTGCATTATAAAACAAAAATAGGAGCATCGGGAATAGGTATCAGTAGCGGTCAACAACAAAGAATATTAATTGCAAGAGCTATTTATAAAAATCCCGATTATATTTTTTTAGATGAAGCTACTAGTGCATTGGATGCAGAAAATGAAAGAATAATACACAATAATTTGCAAACTTTTTTTAAAAAGAAAACGGTTGTCATTATTGCTCATCGTTTAAGTACTGTAAAAAATGCCGACCAAATTGTTGTTTTAGAAAATGGACAAATTGTTGAAATAGGTAATCATGAAAGCCTTACTAAACAAAAAGGCAAATATTTTGAATTAGTAAAAAATCAATTAGAATTAGGTAATTAAATAGTCCAACTCTATAGTTCGTGTCTCACGAAACACTTTTTTATTATATGCCCATGAATATTTTTGCAGGCTCCGGGGTATCCATAAATGGCATGTGCCATTTCAAAGTAAAAAATCTTAGTTAATCTCAGCATAATTTTTATGTAGTATTATTAGTGTATAGCCCAAATCTAACCGGAATTTTTTTTCAAAAAAAGATCAATAATGAAATAGCCGTTCAATGCAACGTAAAAGAGGTGTCATACATATTCTAAAACCCGGTATAAAAAAATAAGGACAAAGTTATCTTTATTTATTAGCTTTATAAAAATTATTGCTTT
>JAKAKY010000115.1 GCA_021824365.1 Bacteroidota bacterium
ATTTTTGCCCGTATTTGGGCCTTTTGGGGAATAGTTACCTTCATAATTACATTTTTAATTTTTTACATACCCTCTATGCTTTGTTATGCCATACCGGGCAATAAAGGGCAAAAAATTTTTATTGACCTTTCGCGGTATTGGATGAATATTTGGTTACCCTTAATTGGCTGCCCCTTAAAAGTTTATGGGTATGAAAATTTTGAAAAAAACAAGGCCTATATTGTTACCTGCAACCATAATGCTTTGTTAGATGTGCCACTGTCTGCTCCCTATACCCCATCGCCTAATAAAACCATTGCTAAAAATTCATTTGCTAAGATTCCGCTTTTTGGGTGGTATTATAAAAAAGGCGCTGTATTGGTTGACAGGAAAAGTGAACGCAGCCGAATACATAGTTTCGAAGAGATGAAACAGGTGTTAAAAGCAGGCATGAATATATGCATTTTTCCCGAAGGTACCCGAAACAGAACCAAAGAACCATTGAAAAAGTTTTATGATGGTGCCTTTAAATTAGCTGAAGTTACCAAAGCACCTATTATTCCTGCAATTATTTTCAATACCAAAAAAGCCATGCCTATCCATAATAAATTTTATTTATGGCCACATAAATTGGCTTTGCATTTTTTACCTCCTGTTGAAGCAGGCGAATTATCCGCACAGGAATTGAAAGAAAAAGTATTTTCTATCATGAAGGATTATTATGAAACTAATGCAGCAAATCCCTTCAAAAAATAAATAACTATTGATTATAATTTGAAAAAGTTCGGGAACGATTGATGCGTAAATCACGTAAAATGCCTGATTTAGGATTCAACGTAATACTGAATGAACGCCATAAACCTATTGGGGTAACATTGATAGACATTTGCCAACAGTGCATTTCACGGGTTAAAAACATGCTTAATTGTTGCAGTTTACCTGCATTAAAATCAAAATAACCCGTACCACCTACCTTCCATTTAGTGGTTAAACTAAAATCGCCCTGAAAATTAACGTTGGATGATATAATAGTAGCAAAAGAATACCTGCTTAACGAATCAACATGCAATTGTTTGGAGAAATTTAGCGAATAAGACAAAGACAAAGTCCACGGAATATTAAAATCAGTATACTCAGCCGGATTACTCCGCACATATTGCAGTTGCATTTGTTGTTCTTCCGGTGTCATAAAAGGATCAACAGGTACCTGGCTCTTCGAATCCTTCCCATCTTTCGATTTACTCTTAAACTGTGTGGAAATAGCAATATTGCCACCCGTTAACCTACCTAACGTAGGGTGATTGCCGCTCCAGGTAAATATATTCTTTCTAAATCCATACTGATCTACCTGATAAGGATCTAGAATGGCACTGGCGGTAATATTAATTTTATCAAATAAAGTACTCCGGGCATAAATATTAAAAGGCGCTAATGCAAAGCTATCTGCAAGCATATTGTAAGATGAGTTAAATCCAAACCCATCCAACAGTTTAATTTTTTTAATGCCATTGTTGCTGGTATCGGTTTTGCTCTTTACTTTCATTTCCAATAAATTGTCTACCCCAAAACTAACACCACCAAATGCCCCTTCCGGAAAGGCGCCTGGTATTACCCCATCAAACTGAGAGAAACGCAGCACGTGGCCAAATGTATCTACCTTCATGGGATAATAAAATTTGCCATTCATGTTGGGAGAATAGTTTAAAGCAATTGTGGGCCTTATTTCATGGCGAATGGCCTGAATGCCACTGGAATGTTTAAACTGATAGGTGCCAAAAATACGGGTACTGGCACTGATGCCATACGTCATTTGCCTGGCTGCAAAAAAACCTTTACGCATACTGGTGTCTAAACGATTATTGATACTATCCCAATTACGAAATATTTTTTGCCCGTACCATCTTTCCTGATAAGATACAGACGGACTTAAAGTGATAGGACCCAACTGTGGTAAGGTTAAAGTAATGGGAATATTATGTGTAAAACCATACTGGGCTGTATCTAACAAGCGCTTAAAGCTAAAAGTTGAATCATAAAAAGAAAGCTGGTTGGTAAAGTTGCCGGTATATCCAATACCAATACTCTCCCACCATTTTGGTGCACCTACCTGCTCCTTTTTTTGAAAGGGATAAAAAGTATTTACATTGTAGTTAATGGTAGGAAGATTTAAATTCACCAAACCGGTAACACTGTTCTGATTATGATTAAGGTTAACCGATATATTTGATTTTCCACCAAAATCTTTACTGTAGCTAATAGAGGAACTTAACTGATTCTGAAAATTTTGAAAGGGGTTATTTAATAAATACTGATTAAACTTTGTACTCCCAAAATTCACATTGGCACTAAAAGTAGTGCCGGGACGAGCCTTATTATCACGGGTATGCGTCCAGTTAATCATGAATGATTTAGAAGTATTATACTCTTGCGGCGTCAGGTAATTTTGATTCAGCGCCTTGGTACTTTGGAAAGTAACATTCAATGCGCCCTGATAATGGTAGCGTACATAATACTTAGGATTTACATTCACTAAAAATCCGCCATAAGAGTACAAATTAGCACGGGTAGTTACATCAAAATTATCGCTTAAAACTTTATAATAGCCCAATCCTTCCAATCCAAGCCCAAAATCCTGGCTTACCACAAACTGGGGTGGCAAAATTCCGGAATGCCTACCGGTTGATAAAGGGTAAATACCAAAAGGAATGCCAACCGGAATAGGTACCCCTTCAAATTCAGGAGAGGCGGGCCCACTTACTGCAATTTTATTGCTAATCATCTTTAATTTACGTGTTCTAAAGGCAAAGTGGGGTGTGTCTAAATTACAGGTAGTAAAACGGCCTCTGTAACCATAAAAAATGTCTTTACCCTCTTTTTTTAGTACATCAGCATGTACAAACAATTCGCCTTCGTTAAAAAAACTGTTGGTAGTGCGCCCCTTCATCGTTTTTAGGTTAAACAAAATAGAATCGCTAATCGATTTAGAGTCGCCCTGGGTTAATTTAGGTTTGGTATCTAAGTTAGTGGAAGTATCATTCAATCCGTATGCCCTTACCAATTGCGTTTGCTGATTATAGTTGATGATAGCTGCCTGCAATTCAATATCCTTATATTTTGCATCGGCATTGCCATACAGTATAAATTGTTTAGAGGGAATTAACAAAACACCTGAATCGGAAGCTGCATAATGCACAGGCGCATCTAATGAATCTTTAGATAATTGTATGGTATCGGCCCTGGTAATTCTATTGGAGTCTTTTATTAGTTGGGCACTATCGTTTTTACTTCTTATTATTACGGTATCACCTGATTGCTGAGTAGAATCAATTGTTGGAATAGTATCAGTAAAAGCTGTTAATGAATTGAAAAAAACAATTCGTGGCGTGTTAAAAGCCTTCAAATTCATTGAAATCAGGAGTATTGTGCCAAAAGCTATACTACCCGCAAGGGTTTTTACGTTAATTTTACCGCGTAATCTCATAATAACTGGAGCAAAAATAGGTGCTTCATATTAAATAGTTCTATTACTATAATTCCTTTAACGTTTGAAAGAATGATAAAAAAATTTGCAGTAGTTGGTTTAATCAATTTTTGGTGTATTTTCATTTTTGCATCTTTTACCTATCCCATTCAAAAAAACACCCAACAACCAGGCCCTAAACCGGCGTTAAAAAGGATCGTGATTGACCCGGGACATGGTGGTGCCGATTTTGGCGCATCAGGCAAATATTCACATGAAAAAGATATTGCTTTAGCTATTGCGTTAAAATTAGAAAAAGAAATTCATCAGCAAATGCCCGATGTAGATGTGTATATGACAAGAACTACAGATGTGTATGATAACGTTAAAGTTAAAGCCATCAAGGCCAATCAGGCAAAAGGCGATTTATTTATATCCATCCATTGTAATTATGTTGATCCTATCCGCCACAGTGAATTTATTGGTTACAAAACTGAAACTTACCACAGAAAAGGAAAAAAGTATACTAAAAAAGTAAAGCAATTCAAAACCTATACTACCCCCAACCCTGCTAAAGGTACCGAAACCTACATTTGGGGGGTTGATAAAAATGATGATAAAGAAAAGGCGCTGAGAGAAAACGAGTCTTTATACATGGATAGCACTTTAGCTAATGAAATGAAAGATTTTGACCCGAATGATCCTGCTAAAATTGTATTATATTCTTTAAAAACACAACAATACGCAGAACGCAGCCAAAGTTTGGCTTTAACGGTAGAAGATGAGTTTACCAAAATGGGCAGAGTAAGCCGCGAAGCCAAACAAAGAGGAAAAGGAATTTGGGTTTTGCAGGCGGTAGCAATGCCGGCCATTTTAGTAGAAACCGGCTTTATTTCAAACCCTGAAGAAGAAGACTATTTAAACAGCCAAACCGGCCAGCAGGAAATTGCAGAAGCCATTACCAGAGCAGTTAAACGCTACAAATTTTCATTAGAAAATAAAATGCAGGCAAACGGAACTGCCCAAAATCCAAAATAATACTCATTTCCTATTATATAAAGCTTGCATAATAACCCTTAGATTTGTGCTTATGAAGATTTCGAACGAAACAAAAGTAGGTGCATTAACTGCTATTGCTGTTACTTTGCTAATATTGGGATTTAATTTTTTAAAAGGCCGCAGCGTATTTAAAACGGGTAATTTTTTATATGCAAAATATCCCAACGCAAAAGGCATCATGGTGTCGAACCCTGTTTATATCAACGGTTATCAAATTGGCAGCGTTTTCGATATAGAAAATGCCGACCGCGATTTAAAAAGTATCATTATCTCCATTAAATTAAAAAGCAATTACAATATTCCCAATAACTCTGTAGCTACTATTAAAGAGGGATTTTTAGGCTCACCAAGTATTAATATTCAATTGGGCAATAGTACTACCTATTTACGATCGGGAGATACTTTGTTAACCAGTGCCAAACCCGGATTATTAGGACAATTAGGCACTAAGATTGACCCTATCAGTGAACAGTTAAGCACTACACTACATGCATTAGATAGTGTACTCAATAACATCAATACCATTTTCGATCCGCATACCAAACACAATTTACAGGAAGTAATTGCCAATATCAATAAAATCGCTGCAAGTTTAGCTATCTCATCTATATCCATTCAAAAAATGCTTGACCAACAAAATGGTGCTTTTGTGCAAAGCATGAATAACGTAAACAGTTTTACCAAAAATATGAGCGATAATAATGAAAAAATTACTCAGTCATTATCGCATGTTGAAGCTGCTACCCGGCAATTATCTGATGCAGACATGAAGGGAACTATTTCTGAATTAAAAACTACCATTGCCAATTTAAACGTTGCATTGAATAAAATTAATGCAGGAGATGGCTCATTAGGCTTATTGTTGAATGATAAACAACTCTACAACAATTTAAATAACACCGTTAGAAGTGCCAATATTTTGATGGACGACCTGAGAGCACATCCTAAACGGTATGTAAACATTTCTATTTTTGGACGTAAAGACAAGTCGGGACCGCTAATGGTGCCTTTAAATGATACTTCTCTTCAACAACAGCATAAATAAAAACATGCCTTTCTTAAAATTTAGTAGTATTGTCTGTTTGTTGTTGTTGATGGGGAAAGTGCAGGCTCAAACCAATGGGTCAGACACCACCGGCAAAAAAATCATCACCATTATTCATGCAGATACCTATAACTTTCAAAATAAAGATACCCTGGGGCAATTTATAGCCTTAGTGGGCCATGCAGAAGTACAACAAGGTAAAACCTTATTTTATGCCGATAGTATTGTTTTAGATCAAAAGCAAAATATTCTGGAAGCCTTTGGCAATGTACATATTAACGATGCTGACAGTGTTCAAATCTACTCACAATACCTCAAATATTTGGGAAAAGAGAAAAAAGCATTTCTAAAAAACAAAGTAAAGCTAACAGATGGTAAAGGTGTTTTAACTACCAATGAGTTGGAATATGATACCCAGGTTAAAATTGGGAATTACACCACTGGCGGAAAGGTAGTAAATGGCAAAACCATACTAACCAGCAAAGAAGGTACTTATTATGGCGATACAAGAGATGTGATATTTAAGAAAAATGTAGTATTGATTGATCCGGAATATAAAATTTACACCGACACCCTTTTATACAACATCAATACCAATATCACAACTTTTGTTTCGCCCTCTAAAGTTATTAATGGAAACAGAACCATTTTAGTAAGTGATGGCTATTACGATTTAAAACACAAAATTGCCAATTTCGGTAAACGGCCATTTATTGACGACAGTACATACACGTTTACGTCAGACTATATGGCCTTTAATGATAGTACAGGTTTAGGCGAATTTCAGGGCAATGCAGTGTATAGAAGTAAAGACTCTGCCGGAGGTTACGATATTATTGCCAATAATATAAAAACCAATAAAAAAGAAGATGCTTTCCTGGCAACCGAGCAGCCCGTTTTATTAATTAAACAGGAAAAAGATAGTATTTATGTCGGAGCAGATACTTTAAAATCGGGCAGGCTTTCAACCTTAACCAAAACCAGAGCTGTACCGGCTATTAGAGATTCATTAGGAGCCGCTAACAGATTGTTGATTGATAGTACAGCAGCATTAAAAGATAGCAGTACCAATCGTTACATTGAAGCCTATCATCATGTAAAAATATTTTCAGATTCATTGCAGGCTGTGGGCGATAGTTTATTTTATTCTTTGCATGATTCCGCTTTTCGTTTATTTACCCAACCCATCGTTTGGTCGAATGAAAATCAGATTACCGGCGATACCATTTATTTGTTTTTGGCAAATAAAAAACCAAAAGAATTAACGGTATTTGAGAATGCACTAACCATTAGTAAAGTGGGTACCGGCTACTATAACCAGGTACGCGGCAATATGATGCATGCATTTTTTTTTGATGGCAGAATTAATTATTTAACTACACGGGGTACACCCGCAGATAATGTGTATTATGTAGAAGATGATAACCACAAATTTATAGGCGTAAACAAATCAACCTGCAGTGTTATTGATGCTTATTTCGAAAATGGTGAAATTCAAAAAGTAGTGTTTATCAACGATTTAAAAGGAGATATGAATCCGATGAATCAGATAAACCATACCTCGTTGAGAGTTCGTGGTTTTAAATGGCAGGATAAACTACGCCCCAAAAGTAAGTTCTCCATTTTTTCCAATACAGAATAGTAATTCAACAAAAAACCACCCATTTACCGGCAGTTGGAATATGTTTTTTTTGAATGAGTGTTTTATCGTAAATAACCCAGAATTTTGAGCATACTTTGTGCAGATTGCTCTTTAGCATACAACCAATCAACTAATTTTCCGCTTTTATCATACTCAACAATTACATGCTTTGGTGAAGGTATTAAACAATGTTTAATGCCGCCATAACCGCTAATTTGGTCTTGATAGGCACCTGTGTGAAAGAAGCCAACATAAAGGGGTTCTTTATTATTTTGCTCATTCTCCTTTTCTGGCGAGGAAATTTTTGGTAAGAATACTTCATTAATATGCTCTTCACTATCATAATAATCATGGCTATCGCAGGTTATTCCGCCTAATACCACCCGATGATATTCGTTTTCCCATTTATTAATGGGTAACATTAAAAATTTTTCTCCTATTCCCCATGTATCAGGCAATGTAGTAATAAAAGAAGAGTCAATCATATACCAGCACTCCCTATCGTTTTGAATTTTTTGCCCGGTAACGCTGTAAATATGTGCCATACTCTCTCCCACCGTAAAACTGCCAAACTCCGTATAAATATTGGGCATGGGCACTTTGGCTTTTTTGCAGGCTTTTTTTATATTGCCTACTATTTCATTAATCATGAACTGATAATCGTATTCAAAACCTAATGAATGTTTGATGGGGAAACCTCCGCCAATATTAATGGAATCTAATTCCGGACAAATTTTCTTTAATTGGCAGTATAGATTAATAATTTTATTCAATTCACTCCAGTAATAAATATCATCTTTAATACCTTTATTTAAAAAGATATGCAGCATTTTCAGTTGAAACTTATCTTCAAAACCCTCTATTTCATCAACATAAAATTCTAATATATCTTTTGCACGCATGCCTAAACGTGAAGTATAAAAAGGAAAAGAAGGTTCTTCTTCTGCAGCCACCCGAATACCTAATTTAAATGGATGTTTTACACTTTTTTTGTAGGCCCGCAGCTCTTCTTTATTATCTAATATAGGGATAACATTCTTAAAACCTGTATTAATCAGTTTGGCAATACGGCTAGTATAGGCTTTTTGCTTATAGCCGTTACAAATAATAAATATATCTTTATTTATTTTTCTGCGCTCATAAAGCCTGTTAATAATCTCAATATCGTAAGCATAAGAGGTTTCCAGATTAATATTGTGCTTCAACGCCTCTTCTATAATAAAAGAAAAATGAGAACTTTTGGTGCAATAACAATAGAAATATTCCCCCTCATATTTGTGCTTTTTAAAAGCAGATTGAAACATCGTTTTTGCTTTGTTAATCTGCATACCTATTTTGGGTAAATAGGTTAATTTCATGGGAGTACCATACTTATCGATTAATGCTTTTACATCTAAGCCATTAAAAGTGAGATAGCCATCATCGTTTACGTTAAATCCTTCCTGTGGAAAATGAAAAGTTTGTTGAACCAGCGAGGTGTAGGTATTGTTCATTGAAGAACGATGGTTTTTAAAAGATGAAGAAATTGATTACAAATAAGTTGCAAAAATAATAGAAGTTATCACCCAATTGAGAAAAATTTTGAAGTGAGGTATTTTTCGGTACTCAAGGCTTTTTTTGATTATATTTTTTTGATTAAATCTGACTTCCCGCTCCATTTTTTGAAATGCCCCCCAAAAAAAAACCGGCAGAAAAATAAAACTGCCGGTTTGTATCATTGATATTTTAATACTATCCACCTAAAACTACTATCAAAGCATAAATAACACCCGGCAGGAAGAACAATAAGGTTAAAATTAAATCAATCCAGAACTTGGTATTGATCGCATTTTCATGCAAATACACAGCTAATGGAGGTAATAAAATTGCTAAAATTACCAATAAAAGCGTATTGGTATCGGTTGAAGTACCTGCCTTCTTTTCGGCTTTGTATTGTTTTAATAATGCCTTTGATTCTTTAATTCTGAATTTTTTCTCTTTATGTGATAAACTTTTAAACTCAACTAATGCATTGTGTAAAACTGCACTATTTAATGTTGCACCACCTTTTCCGGCAGAATCGGTACCACCATTACCCGGCTTAAAAGGCAAGCTAGATGCTATGGAAGAGGTAAATGCAACCATGCACAACATGCAAAAAGGAATGATGAAAATTAATTTGCGTAACATAAACAGTTGGTTTAATTGTTAAGAATAAGTTAGTATTTGCCTGTAAATTACAATGTTTTATTGAAAGGGCAGATTATATTCTCATTATAAAATGAGAGGCACATCCAGGGTAAAACAAAATTCAATTGCATGAACATTCAACAGGTTTAGCGTTGTATTAACCAATTGTAGCACAATAGATGTGATGAATAAACCGTTCCAACAGTAATTTTCAACAATCAGTATTCGCTCATAAAATAAGATAACTTTGTATGAACAATTCCACTA
>JAKAKY010000116.1 GCA_021824365.1 Bacteroidota bacterium
ACTCAATAAAACCTACCGCAATTTACAGGATGCCCGTTTTCAAATGAAACAGCAACAAACTGCTATTGAACAAGCAACCGAAGCATTGCGAATTCTGCAAAACAGGTACCAGCAAGGGTTGGTAAAAACAACTGATGTGCTAATGGCAGAAACACAATTGGCCCAACAAAAATTAAGCCTGGCTCAGGCGGCATTTAACTATCACGCAACCCAGGCTTATATACAATTTTTAACTGCAACCACTCATTAATCAACAAATCAAAAAAAAGCTATGAATAAAAATGTAAAAACAACTACCGTTATGTTGGCATTAACAGGCTTGCTGTTTACTGCCTGTTCATCTAATGAAAAAAAGGCGGAAGCTACTACTGTTGTTACACCGGTTGAAATAAAAATGGCTATGCCCAATGCTGCTGCGCAAAATGCACTGAGTTTAGGCGGACAAATTGAAGCAGTACAAAGTGCCAATATCAGCACACGTGTAATGGGATATATAACCTCTATGAAAGTGAAAGTTGGCGATCATGTAGCACAAGGAAAATTATTGGCTACCATCAGCAACCAGGATATATTGGCCAAAAGAGCACAGGCCGATGCCATGATTGCTGAAGCGGAAGCAGCATTAAAAAATGCGCAAAAAGATTACGACCGTTTTACCGCCTTGTACCAACAGCAAAGTGCATCTGCTAAAGAATTAGATAATGTTACACTTCAATATAATGCTGCTAAATCGAGAGTAGATGCTGCCAAACAAATGCGTAATGAAGTAAATGCCATGTTAGCTTATACCAATTTAACAGCACCTTTTAGTGGTGTGGTTACACAAAAAATGGCCGATGCCGGTAGTATGGCTAATCCGGGAATGCCCTTATTAACCATCGAAAAATCAGGCAGTTTCCAGGTAAGTATTGCAGTGCCTGAATCACAAATCAACAATGTGCACATGGGTAACGTAGTGCCATTATACATTCAGGCCATCAATAAAAATATAAAAGGTACCATTACACAAATTAGCCAGAGTGCACAGTACACCGGTGGTCAGTATATGGTTAAAGTAGCCATTCCTGAAAATGAAAAAGCCGGCTTATATGCAGGCATGTATGTAACCGCACAATTACCAGTGAAAGTTGCCGCTAATGTAGTTAATACCAGCAGTGATGCAGTGATGGTTCCCGTATCGGCTATTTTTTATAAAGATGAATTAACCGGATTGTACACCGTTTCAGCCAATCATACTGCCTTGTTGCGCTGGGTGCGTCTGGGTAAACAAATGGGTAATAATGTGGAAGTATTATCCGGATTAAGTAAAGATGAACCCTTTATTTTAAGCGCCAACGGAAAATTAGCAGATGGTGTTCCTGTAAAGGAAATAAAATAACTCATTGAAAATTATTTTTATTCATCAGCTAATCAGTCATTGCTGATATTATAAACGATTACAAAAATTATTATGGAAAAAGGATTTGCGGGAAATATTGCCAAAGCGTTCATTCAGAGTAAACTCACTATTCTGTTAATGATTGCTTTTTTACTGATAGGTGCATATAGTACCTATTTAATTCCGCGGGAAGAAGAGCCTCAAATTGAGGTACCAATGGCCGATGTGCTGGTAGGTTTTCCCGGGGCTGAACCACAGGAAGTAGAATCGAAACTAACTGCACCGTTAGAAAAAATTATTTCGAATGTTAAAGGTGTTGAATATGTGTATTCCACTACCATGCAGGGCAGGGCCATGTTAATTGTGCAGTTTTATGTGGGTGAAGATGTTGAACGTTCATTGGTGAAATTATACAATGAGCTGATGAAGAATATGGATAAACTACCGCAAGGGGTTACACTGCCATTGGTGAAAACACGTGCTATTGATGATGTGCCTGTATTAGGACTGACCTTATGGAGTAACCATTACGATGATTATGCTTTGCGCCAAATGGGCGAAGTATTGACCAATGAAATAAAAAAAGTACCCGATGTGTCGGCAGTAAATATTATTGGGGGCAGAAGCCGTGTGGTAAAAGTGATTTTGAATAAAGATAAAATGGCCGGATACCATGTGGATTTTTTAAGTATTGCCAAACAAATGCAAGGCAACAATGCACAATTGGCTTCCGGCACTTTATTAAAAAGCGATACCGCTTTTGCTGTTGAAACAGGTAACTTTTTAACCAATGCAGATGATGTAGCTAATTTAATTATTGGAACCAATCAGCAGCAACCGGTGTTTTTACGCCAGGTAGCCAAAGTGGCAGATGGGCCTGAAACCCCCAGCCAGTATGTGTATTTTGGTTATGGAAAGGCGGATACCTCAAAAGATGGCCGTTATGCCTCTGCCTATCCTGCCGTAACCATATCTATTGCCAAAAAGAAAGGCGCTGATGCTATGCAGATTTCAGAAGAAATTCTTTCTAAAATCAACCATATTAAAAGCCAGGTGATACCTGCTGATGTGCATGTTACTACTACCCGTAATTATGGTGAAACAGCCTCTGAAAAAGTATCAGAATTATTGTTTCACTTATTCATAGCCATTGTGGTGGTTACTTTATTTGTGATGCTGGCTATGGGCTGGCGTGGCGGATTGGTGGTATTCTTGTCTGTTCCTGTAACTTTTGCATTGACTTTATTTGCGTATTATTTCCTTCATTACACATTAAATCGTATTACACTATTTGCATTGGTATTTATTACCGGTATTGTGGTTGACGATTCTATTATTATTGCAGAGAACATGCATCGGCATTTTAAAATGAAACGCCTCCCGCCCCTGCAGGCTGCTATTTATGCCATTAATGAAGTGGGCAATCCTACTATTTTGGCCACCTTTACCGTAATTGCTGCGGTATTGCCTATGGCATTTGTATCGGGATTAATGGGCCCTTATATGAGTCCCATGCCTATTGGCGCTTCTATTGCCATGATGTTATCATTAATTGTAGCACTTACTTTAACCCCTTACTTAGGTTATTTATTCCTCAGAGAAAGAGAACACCATGGAAAAGAGAAACCGCCGGTAGTATTGGAAAAAACAGGCATTTACAAAATTTATAAATCCTTCATCAATCCCATGCTGCAGAGCAGATGGAAGCGTTGGGCATTTATGATCAGCATTGTGGTAATTCTGTTGGCATCAATGCTGATGTTCTACACAAAGGCAGTAGCCGTTAAAATGCTGCCATTCGATAATAAGAATGAGTTTCAGGTGGTGATTGACATGCCGGAAGGTAGTACGTTGGAAAAAACCGCTGCTGTTACCAAAGAAATTGCTGAATACGTTTCACATCAACCCATGGTAGAAAACTATCAGGAATATATTGGTACCTCAGGCCCTATTAGTTTTAACGGATTGGTTCGGCACTATGATTTTAGGAGAGGCGATAATATGGCCGATATACAAATTAACCTGATCAAAAAAGAAGATCGAAAAGAGCAGAGCCATGTTATTGCTAAAAGTATGCGTCCGGGTATACAGGAAATTGCCAAAAAATATAATGCCAATGTAAAAATTGTGGAAGTGCCACCAGGGCCTCCCGTATTGTCAACCTTAGTAGCTGAAGTATATGGCCCCGATTACCGCCAACAAATTGCTATTGCCCGCCAAATTAAGCAGTTGTTTGCTAAAACGACTGATGTAGTGGATGTTGACTGGCGGGTAGAACATGACCAGACAGAATATAAATTTGATGTGGATAAGGAAAAGGCTATGCGTTATGGCATTGCACCGGCACAGGTAGTAGCTACCATGCATGCCGCTTTATCTAACAGCAATGTGGGTACGTTGCATGTACCATCCAGTTATGATCCTGTTAACATCTCATTGCAGCTAAGTGATGCCGATAAATCCGATATCAATGCGCTGAAAAATGTAAAAGTAATGAATCAACAAGGCAATGCCATTCCCGTTGGTGATTTAGTAACCATTACAAGAGGCATTAAAGAAAAAAGCATTTATCGCAAAAACCAGAAACGCGTAGTGTATGTAACTGCTGATATGGCCGGTAAATTAGAAAGCCCCTCTTATGCCATGAGCGATATATCTGATAAACTGAATACCATACAATTACCGGCAGGTTATAGTTTAAAAGAAGAGTATACCCATGCACCCAGTTTAGAAAATCATTTCTCATTGAAGTGGGATGGTGAATGGCAAATTACTTATGAAGTGTTTCGCGATTTAGGTATTGCATTTGTAGTAGTAATATTAATTATTTACATGCTCATAGTGGGCTGGTTCCAAAATTTTACCGTTCCTATTATTATGCTGGCGGCCATACCCTTATCATTAATTGGTATTATTATTGGCCACTGGATGATGGGCGCCTTCTTTACCGCTACATCTATGATTGGTTTTATTGCCTTAGCCGGTGTAATGGTGCGCAATTCGGTATTGTTAATTGATTTTATCAACATCCGCTTACGCGGAGGTATTCCGTTAAAACAAGCCATTATTGAAGCAGGAGCAGTTAGAACAACGCCTATTTTATTAACGGCAGGTGCGGTGGCATTGGGTGCTATTGTCATTTTGTTTGATCCAATTTTTCAGGGTTTGGCCATATCTTTAATGGGTGGTACTATTACATCTACATTCCTTACTTTATTAGTAGTGCCATTATTGTATTACAAAATGATGCGCAAAAAATATCCTGAAAATACAAACCCCGACATCCAGCCTGATGGCGAAAATTCCATCGCGCAATAATCACCTTAAAAAAAATGGTATATGAAAATGTTAGTCATCACAAGTATTAAAGAGGATTTGCTGGCCGTAACCCACATCCTCGAAAAAGCCAAAGTGCCGGTATTTAGTGTTACCGATACCATTGGCCATAAATCAGAACACAATAATTATGTGTTGAACAATTGGTTTGCCAGTGGCGATGCACAAACCAGCGCTTTATTCTTCTTCAGTTTTACGGATGATGATAAAGCCCAAAATGCACTTGAAGGGGTAAAAAAGTTTAATAATGAAACGCCGAGTGCCTTTCCTATCAGGGCTTTTATTGTACCTGTAGATGCCAGTAGTTATTAATTAAATCATTAAAAAATAAAAAAATGAGAGAACGTATTGTACGTGCCGTAGCCGGCAGTTTGGTATTGCTAAGTGTAGCATTAATTTATTTTGTTTCGATAAACTGGATATGGTTAAGTGTATTTGTAGGGGTTAATTTACTGCAATCATCCTTTACCAGGTTTTGTCCGTTAGAAAAAATATTAGATGGTTTTGGTGTGCCTTCTAATAATGGAAAATGTTGTTGAGTTAGAGAGTAAAGTGGCGTAAGGTAAGGCTAACAGTGTGGTTGCTGTTAGCCTTTTTCTAAAATCGTTTGCCAACTGAAAACCCTATCCAGGGTACAAATCCATATTGATTGATTACCGGTGTACAACTAATGCGCCACATCATGTTTTGAGTTGTGTGTCTTCTATAGCCAATGCTGGGAATAAAACTGACGAAATGGTCATCCTGTATGGTTTTCTTTTCCCAAAATAATTTTGCATTTTCTCTGGCAAAGGTGGTTCCTAAGCCTGCATCAATAAAACCTTTTGGGTTATTGGTAGTAAATAAATAATTAATGCCTATTGGTACTGTTAAATAGAAAGTATTTTCCGAATACATGCCTATGCCCATACGTACACCTAAACCCGGTTCTTTAGTTAATTGCCGCTCATAATTGGCAGAAATAAACAGGCCATTACCACCTGTTTCTATATAAATATCGTTTCTTTTAAAATGGTTTTGTGAAAAGCCGGGCTGTGTAAACAGGATTAGTGTAAGTGTGAATATCAATAGTTTCATTTTTTTTATTTTAGAAATGATAAGATAATGCAGGTGTTAGGGTAACCGCTTCAAATGTTCCCGTTGAAATGAGGAAATACACCCTGGAACGAATGCCCAAAGAAAAATGCCGATCAATGGGTTTAAAATAACCTAAGCCGGCAAAAACCCCACCTTCTTCCAAGCCACTGTTTTTATAATTGCGTTCTGCCAGGTTGATTGAATTATTAAAATTTTCTAATGATATTTCCTGTTGATTTGAGCGCAAATAAAATAACCCGGCCTGATATTTCCAGTTGTTTTTTCGTTTATTAAATGTACCCTCATAAGCAAACTGGTAAAAATGGTTGATATGTCTTATCGTAAAATTTTCTATCTGTAAATAAATTGAGTTAAAAGGCCCATTAAAATTTATTTTTTTCCCATTTACAGATTGTGCATAAGCTATACTGAGTGTAGAGCTGCTATCCATTTGAAATTTTAGTTCTAAGCCTGCAATTGAACCCAAAAAATTCTTTTTATAAAAATAGGTTTTAGGGTTAGGGCCACCGAGCTCATTATAGCTTCTTACAAAAAAATTGCCATTTAATCCATAATTACCTTCTAATGAAAATTTGCTTTTTTGGGCATACAAAATACCATTTAAAAAAATAGAAATTAAAATAAGTGATATTAATATTTTCATGTGTTTTATTTGAACCCTACCCAAAATGAAAATTTGAGTAGGGTTGATTAATTTAAAAAGTGTTATAAGGCCAGGTATAAGAAACATTTGCACCGCAGTCGTAAATAGGCCAGCCATGTGTATCAGGTTTAGGTAAGAATGTAAAATCCGGCCTGAATCCGCAGCCCTGATCTATAAAAGCTCCGCGGAAATAGGAATTCCTGTCAATTTTTAATTGCCTTATAATTTCATCCTGAGTAGTAACGGTAAAGCTATAACCAATTGTTCCGGTTGTATTTATTCCTGTGGTTAACCTTATAGTTGTGCTGAGTGAGCCATTAAAATTTGCGGTACCTATATTATCCTTTTCATAAATTGCAAATATTTGTTCTACATTTCCTTCAATCCAATTAGCGTCCCAGATTGAATAAATTCTTTTCCAGTCTTCTTTTCTAATTTGTTTTCTTGAAAAATCGGATTGAAATTCATCACCAAAATTTTCAACACGGTTGTTTACTAATTGGAGATATCCTGAGCCTCTACAAAATCTAATTTCTGATCCGCCCCCATTGCCGGTAAAGCTAATTAATTTATCAAATTGCTTTTTACAAATAGCTTCACCTACATAAACTCTGCTAACACCAGGTGGAGGCGGCGGGGGTAACGGAGCAATTAAAACTTCAGCTGTATTATCATATGGTTCAATACCATTTACGCCAATTATTTGTGTAGGATTATTATAAGCATAATCATCATTTACTAAAACCTGAATATATTCTTGAAATACACCATTAAAATAATGTGGTACAGTTCCCCAGCCTTCATCAGCATCCAGTGTAGCAGTTACTAAAGTGGTGATGGGGGCATAATAGTTTGGATCACCACCAGCAACGGGCATAAATTGTTCACTATAGGGATAATAAATACTAAGTTGGGGTGCGTCACTTCCATTTGCTAAGTTCATAGGTGCATTAAGGCTGTTTACACTCATTTTAGAAGTAGAAATATTTCCATTCAGACTCATTAAAAAATTTGTAAAAGCGTCATCTTTTAATTTTTCTACTTCTTTCCAAAATTTATTGCTGAAATCCTCCGGGTTAACATTTAGTTTGGCAATGATATTTTTAAATCTGTTATTTTTTGTAAGAATGTTTTTGTCGTCTAAAAAAATTAAGTTCTTCAGTAAGATCGACTCATCGGTATAAGTTTTTGAATAAATTGCAGCGTTAACAATCTTTAAATATTTATTGTTATCAACATACATCCCTTTTAATATGTCGGTAATTTTTGACAGGTAACTGACCATTTCTTCTTCTTCTTTGGTGGAAGGCATAATTGAATGATTAATTTTTACCCCCCCCGCGAAAATCTTTTGAACAGGATGAGATGAGTAAGATAAATGGTAATAATAGTAAAATTGTTTTTGTATTCATTTTTTAAATTTTTGGTTATTTTAAACATAGTTTTTAACGGTTACTCCCCACATTTAGAATACTGCGGTAAAAAGAAAAAGGATATGGCATTGCATACTAATAAAATTTAACTTAACAATATTAAATAAATAGATTAATAAATGCAAAATTATTTTAAGCAAATTTTAAAAATACCGTTATTTCACGGTATTTTATCACTCAAAAAAATAAAATTTGTTGTAAATGCGCAGTATACAATTGTTACTAAATTATAATATTTATATTTTTAACTATTGCTTATTTAAGACTTAGAAACAAGCATTATTTGCCTTAGTAGTTTTGATTTTTGTAAATTTTTTCAATGGTTATTCCCATAAACTATACAACAAAAATTTATAAAGGGGCATAGACATTGAGCCTATTTCCGTTATTGCTAAAATTTTAGATGGATAGTAACTATGGTTTATTTAAAAACATAACCAATTGATAAACCCGCTGGAAGGGCGCCATCATATCTTATTGTAGACTTGTTTGTTTCATTGACTAATAAAACTCCTAAAAAACAATTGAAGTAAAATTGTTTATATTGTCTTTGATAGCCAATATTGAAATACAAACCTGCTTGAGATGGAGCAGCATCCTTTTCAGAAACCAGTTTAGATTTACTATATATTGCAAAAGGTTTTGCCAGAACATATTGATTTAGAGATATATAACTACCTGAAAAATTAATAGTAGGTCTAAATTTTTTTTCTCTATTTAACAATGCATAGTAAAATCGTACTTCACCTGTACCAGTAAAATGATAGCTGGTAACGGGGTCTGATACATATACACCAAATGATTTGTTACCCATTCTAACGCCTAAGTTTGCAACTATAGATACATTTTTATAAAGTGCATGCTCATAGTTACCCAAAAGCATAACATCGGGCACATAATAACTCAAATCCTTCATTGGAACTGCAATAGTTAATCGATAAATGTTTTTACTAATTATATAATTATTACTATCTAATTTTTTTTGTAATTTTTTACTAATATCAGAATGATTTAATTCTTGAGAAGAAACCAAAAAAGGCAAAAAAAATAAGATTAAGGAAAAGATGTTTTTCATTTATTATGTTTTAAAAGTTTTATAGGCTAATTTTTTATAATAACTCTTATGCCATGCCATATATTACCCACACGGGCCCTCCCATAAAAACTGCCTGCTTTCATGGTGTAATTATAATGATATGCTGCCGGATACCCGCCTGGAACCCCTCCATTCACTTTATAAGTTAATCCAATATTTGAGTCAAATAACCATGTGTTTGCATGACTATACCCCTGCGGTTTTTCACCTTTGCCTACTACCCATTTTAGTTTATATTGATTGTCAAGACTATTCATCACTTTTGTATATTCTGCCCATCTTGAAGCATAAGATCGATCGATTTGATTTAATATTTTATTCTCAAATAATTTAAATAAATTAGTATATACATTTCCAGCAAGCTGATTAAATCCATTATCTAAATAGGTTGCAACTTCTGAATTTGTTAATGAATAGTTTAATGCGCTAATGCTTAAATTTACATGCAATGTTTTTAAAGTCCAATTTCCGATTCTAAAATCTGCTAAACCTGCCAGTTCTGGTTTACCGGGTACAGCATAGGGATTTGGATGGGGCATAACGTAATCGGTTTCCAAACTCA
>JAKAKY010000117.1 GCA_021824365.1 Bacteroidota bacterium
ATGGGCGATTAAAATTTTGAAGTTTGGATGGTAGCATTACTCAGTATATGCACCTGTGCAGCATAAAAAATAATGATGGCGCCAATGCTTACATATAAAAACGCATACAATACAACACCCAATATTTTATTCAATAATCCCATCCACAACATTTCAATAGCCTGTTGCAGCAAGTTGGCAATAAAATGTATGCCAATCATTACAATCACTAACACCAACACAAAAGCAATAAAACTCATCCACTGACTACTGAGTGCGGTTTGTTTTTGCAGCCATACTGCTACCCATTCAAATGTTTTGAATGCTATCACCAACCCTGCAATAACAGCCACCACAGAAAAAATGGCTACAATAAACCCACGCCTGTAACCTTTATACAATCCCAACAGCACTAGTATAATTAACAACACATCTATCAACATGATACCTTTTTTTCAGTAAAAAATATTGTTTATATATTCAATTGATAGGAAAGCGTGTTTAATCATTATAATCCTTAAATCTGTTGAAAACAGGTAAGCGGCATGGTTACGATTGCAAAAATTCTTTTACACAAGCGGCTATGGCCTTGCCATCTGCCTGTCCGGCTAATTGTTTAGAAGCTACTCCCATTACTTTTCCTAAATCGGCAGCAGAGGAAGCACCGGTAGCGGCAATAATTTGTTGCACTGCTGCTTTCAATGCTTCGGATGGTAGTTGTTGAGGCAAAAACTTTTCGATTACCGCAATTTCTTCTTCCTCTTTTACCGCTAAATCAGGTCGGTTTTGTTTTTGATAGATTTCTAGCGAATCTTTTCTTTGTTTCACTAATTTTTGCAACAATTTTAATTCTGCCTCACCGGAAATTTGCCCATTGGCACCTGGTTCGGTTTTTGCTTTAATAATTTCTGCTTTTATGGCCCTTAGCCCTCTTAATAAGGCTTCATTTTTGGCTTTCATGGCCTCTTTTATTTCAGCCATTATTTTCTCTTCTAAATTCATATTTTATTTTTTTTAATTGAGTAAATGTACTTACACCAACTTGTTTTGCTGCAGTTGAATTTCTCTGAATTTTTGATAAAAGCTTTTAGCAAATGTCTTCATATCTTCCACCAATTCTTTATGCTGGGTTGCCCGGCCAAAAGTATCGGCCATTGATAGTAGGTTTTGATAGTAAAAATCGGCCATTTCATCTACCATCATTTCTTTGGTCCACAAATCAATACGCAAAGCACTTTTATCAATGCCATCCCAAAAAGCCACCATTATGGCTTTTGCCTGTTGTGGTTCATCCACCGTACTATCGCTGGCCTGCCATTGAATGTTTGCCGGGATTTTATCGGCATCTAACATAACTTTAATTTGAATATCTGATTGATGCATAATTATTGAGTTATTGCGCGTAAAATGGCAAAAATACAATATTCAGGCAAAGGGTGTATGCAATACAGCAGTCATTCTACATAAAATAGCTACTGCATTATTTTTTTGTTACTTGTTGCATCGTCATCCAAAAATTGGCGGCACTGGCATCCCAGCTAAATTTTGCCGCCTGAAGTTTACCGGCTTCTATTAGCTGGCTTCTTTTTATTTCATCTTTATAAATCAGTTGCATTTGTTGCGCCAGTGCTTCTACATCATCTGGTGCAGTCAACAATGCCGCATTTCCGGCAATTTCGGGCAAACTGCCTGTGTTACTACAAATTACCGGCGTGCCACTTTGCATGGCTTCAATTACAGGTACGCCAAATCCTTCAAAAAAAGAAGGGTAAATAAGGGCATAAGCGGAGGCCATAATGGGTTGTAAAATAGCATCGCTTACATAATCTAACAATACCACATCTTCCCGATGTTTATAGCTGTCTATTTTTTCAATCACTTCCTTATACTGCCAGGCCAAACGCCCGGCCACCAATAATTTCATATTGCTTTTTTGCCATTTTTTAAAAATGGTAAATGCTTTAAGCAAATTGAGTAAATTTTTACGCGGATGAATGCCGCCAACAAATAAAAAATATTCGCAACCTTGGGCATATTGTGTTTTAATAGCCTGCCTATCTTCAAACGCAAGTGGTTGAAAACCGGGTTTGGCCGCATTATGCACTACGGTAGTTTTAGCAGCGGCAAACGGATAATGTTGTACAATATCTGTTTTAGAAAATTCAGAAACTGTTACAATACTTTGCACTTTTTTTAAAAAGCGTGGTGTAAAATAGCGGTAGTAATACAGGTGGTGTTTGGGAATAAAAGCAGGATGGTGCTTAAAAGCCAAATCGTGTACCACCAGCAGTTGCGGTATTTTGGTAGTGAGGGATGCAAAACCATAAGGTTGCACCAATACATCGGGCGTATATTTTCTTAATGCCAAAGGCACTTTTACATCGTACCAATATTTGAATGAAAGGGCATGCCTTGCAGGTGGAGGAACTACTAACGGTAATACATTGCTGCCGGTGATAAAACAGGCATCATAAGGCCGGTTGAAAATATAAATAAATTGCGTTTCCGGATGTAGTTGCACCAACCGTTGAAATATTTCGTGTACATAATTTCCATAACCTTCTAATACATCTTCACGTAAAAACCGGGCATTCAAAGCAACACATTTCATAATGAATGGTTTATTGCAGAAAACGATTTCCTGGTAACATTTTATGGATAGGTATAAAATCCCTTCCCCGTTTTCTTTCCTAATTGTTGGGCTGTTACTTTTTGCTGTTGTAAGGCAGAAGGCATTAACCGGGGCGGCTTTCCCAATGCTTCCCAGACAATACAACTTACACCATAATTAATATCTATACCAATTAAATCCATTAACTTAAACGGCCCCATTTTAAACCCGGATGCTTCCATGATGGCATCCACCTGTTCAACCGTAGCCAGCCCCTGCTCCACCAACCGCAGCGCTTCCAGATAATAAGGCCTTGCTACTCTGTTAACAATAAAGCCCGGTGCATCATTGCAAAGTACCGGTGTTTTACCTAATTGCTTACTCAGTGCCACCAATGTTGTGATTACCCCGGGTGCAGTTTGCTCGCCTTTAATCACTTCTACCAATTCCATAATGGTAGCGGGATTAAAAAAATGCAAGCCGGCCAGTAATTGTGGCTGTGTGATGCCCCCTGCCAATACGTTAATAGAAATAGAAGAGGTATTACTGGCCAGAATAGTTTGGTTTTGATTAATGGCCAGCAACTGATGGAATAAATTTGCTTTGGCGTCTTGTTCTTCAATGATAGCTTCTATAATAACAGGTGCCTTACAATCGGTTAACTGATGAGTAAAATGCAACCTGTTTTGAATGGCATTCACTTCCGCTGCTGAAATTTTTCCTTTTTGTTGTAAGCTATCCAGGTTCATGGTAATATGCCGGCGGCTGTTCTTAACCACCGTTTCATTTACATCGAATAATGTGGTATTGATGCCCTTTTGTGCACACAACTGCGCAATACCACTGCCCATGGTACCGGCGCCGCAAACTGCTATGGTTGAAATAGGTTGCATATAACCTGCAAGATAAATACAATCTTTTATTATGCCTATTGTACCCAATTATGGAATAATTGGTAATTTTACTGCATGGCTCCACAGCAATTAGATTTATTTGGCAACCCCGTGCCCGATGTTTCGGGCAAAGGCAAGGTAATTTTTGCCAACAATCAAATTCAGGTAAAAATAAAAGCCAAACAAGCTACTCCAACCCATGCACCTGAAGTAGCACCTACAGAAGCCAACAACAATGAGGCACCGTTAGAAAAGCCTAATGTAATTCATAAACGGGGCAGAAAATCGCACAAGACATTACTTACCCCGGCTGAAGCCATACAATTGCCGGATGATGCTACTTTGCAGCAAAAATTATATCACCCCATTGGTGATGTAGCCAAATGGTTTAACGTTACTACTTCGTTAATACGCTATTGGGAAAATGAATTTGATATTTTAAAGCCCCGCAAAACCAGAAAGGGTGACAGACTTTTTCGGTACGAAGACATTAAAAACATTGTACTTATTTATTATTTATTACGCGATAAAAAGTTGAGTATTGAAGGGGCCAGGCAATACTTAAAAGCCAACAAAAACAAGGCTGCCGAACAGTTTGAATTAGTGCAGTTATTAGAAAAAATGCGGCAGTTTTTATTAGAAATAAAAACAAACCTAAATAGTTAGTTCTGTTCCTTTTGATCCATATTTTTAACATGCACCTCTGTATTAGCAGCAGCCAAATCAATGCCCAGTTCTTGTACTTTTTGTATGGCAAATAAATTCACCCCTTCGCACAACAACAAAAAATCACTATACTCCTGTGGCATTTTAACATAATACAGGGCGCTGATAATATGGGCTTTTTTACCGGCATCTACCAGATTTACCATACTACTAACTACCTGATTATTTTGTTTTAAATAGGTTCGGATGGCATTGAGTAAATTATCTATTTGTGTGGGAGAAGTAGTTAATCCCAATTCCACACGTAACTCGGCCATACGCTGGGTAGTTAACGTAACATTGTCTACCACACTATCTACCATTTGCTTGTTGGGAATGGTGAGTAAGGTTTTGGCAGCCGAACGTATTTTAGTACTACGTAAGCCAATTTTTTCAACCGTACCTGCAAAACTTTGCACTTTAACAAAATCACCCACCCTAAAAGGTTTATCAAAAAATATAATGAATGAAGCAATTAAGTTTTCAATACTTTCTTTGGTAGCAAAAGCTACGGCTGCACCTACCAAACTTAAGCCGGTGAGTAACCCGCTTACATCCCGATGAAAAGAAAATTTCAACACCATTAAAACACCCGCCAACACCAACAGCACCTTCAAAAAATCTTTAAAGAACAATAAAATTTGCCGGTCTGCGGCTTCTTTTGTTAATAATGCTTTATCGGCCATCACCAATGCTATAAAATCAATTACCCGTAAACAAAGCCAGATAAATACAATGATGAGTGATGCATTGGTTACGCTATCAATCGCTTCAAAAAATGTTACTCTATAAATATGAAAATCAAACTCTTTTGGAAAGTTTAAGGCATCAAAAGCAGTAAAAGCAATGAACAAAAACAAAAACAATTCTAAAGGCGGTAAAATAAGGCTAATGAATGCATCCCGATGATTGACTTTATCTTTTTTCGAAAAAATACGATAGACAATGCGGGCTAAATATTTTGAAATAAATTTTTTTATAATCAATGCAAAAAGAATGGTAGCCAATACCACCAAATAACTGCGCATACTATTGCCAAAAAAAATCTGTTTCAGAAAATGCTCCATAATATTTTAAAATGAATGTAAAGCTACTGAAAAGCGGTAATGCAGAAGGAAGTTAAGGAATGAATGAAAGAAAATAGCCTTCTTGTTTCTGTGAAAAAAATTTATTTTACTAAGTAACGCTTACATAACCCCGAAAAACTGAGGCAAACAAATATATATTAATAAAATTAAACGTATTCATCTCATCATTATTTACCAATATTTCATCAATTAAAATTTACTCCTCCCATTTCTTCAACGCAACTGTTGTACCATCAAAAACGGCATAAGTAAAATATTGAATCCAATCGCCGAGGTTAATGTAACGGCTGCTTTCCTGCAACACAAAATCAATAGGGAAATGCCGATGCCCAAAAATAAAATAATCATAATGCCGCTCTGCCAGCAATTCTTTGGCATACACAATCAGCCATTCATTTTCTGCACCCAAAAAATGATTCTCATCACTACCTGTTTTAGCGCGGCTTTTTCTGCTTAAATAATTGGCTAAACCAATACCCCGGGTGGGGTGTATTTGCCCAAACAACCACTGGAAAAGCCGATTACGGAATATTTTTTTGATGAACTTATAGCCATAATCTCCGGGGCCTAACCCATCTCCATGGCCAATGTAAAAACTTTTGCCATTCCACTCATACACTTTGGGTTCAAAATACACCGGTACGTTCAGTTCTTTTTGAAAATAATCTTTCATCCACATATCATGATTGCCCACAAATACATGCACCGGAATACCGGCATCGGTTAATTCGGCCAGTTTGCCTAATAACCGGGTATAGCCTTTGGGTACTACGGTTTTGTATTCATACCAAAAGTCAAAAATATCGCCCATAATAAATATTTGGGAGGCCTCTGATTGTATGCTGTTTAAAAAAGCAACAATTATCTTCTCTCTTATTAAACTGCTGGTATAATCCGGTACACCTAAATGAAAGTCGGACAGAAAAAATATTTTTTTATCGGGAAAGTCGTTCATGCTGTTTGTAATAAAGTATGGATGATTAGCCGGCATCTACCAAAAAACAAAACACTTCTTTGGGACCATGCACACCCACTACTAATGTTTTTTCAATATCGGCCGTACGACTGGGGCCGGTTGCAAAACTAACCAACGATGGCCAATTGCTGTTGTATTTGTTGTTCAATAATTGTAAACCCTCTTTTACATCAAACACCAACTGGTTTGTGCAGGCAATACAAATATGTACCGGTGCATATACACTTACGGTTCTGCCGCTTTGCTGTGCACTGCTCAGTACTATACTGCCGGTTCTTGCTATCAGAAACTCGCAGCTTGTGATGGCAGCAGTGCAGTTGGCTACATTATTTTGTTGCAGATGGGCAAACCCATTTTGTTGCAAGGTATCCACCCATTCCTGTTCTCTACAATATAAAGCAGGCCATTGGCGGACATTCATTAAGGTTTGTAATTGTGTTGCCAATTCCTGATGGTTGGCACAAAAAGAAAACCTGCCTGTTAATTGGGTAAAATTTTCTGCAAACAACAATTCCAGTTCTTCATCAGGCTTAGAAAAGGAAGGGTCGCTGCCTTCAGTATGTGGAAAGGGAACAGGCACCGGTTGCGCCAGTGCCTGCCTTATTTTTTTCAGTATATTTTCTTTTGCGGAAGAAACTTGCATGATTATATTTCTTTTTGTTCAGCTTCCTGATTACCTGCTATACCATCGCCACCTACTGCGGGTATATTGGTAGGTGGTACGCCACCTATTGGATCAGGTTCAATAGGATTATCTAAAATCTTTTTTTCTTCAAATGGGCGTTTACCAATTAGTTCTTCAACATCGCTCTTATGCAATACCTCTTTATCTAATAAGGCTTTGGCTAATTTTTCTACTTCGCCTTTCTTCGCGGTTAATAACTGCGTGGTTTTTTGATATGCTTCTTCAATAATATTTCGTACTGCTTCATCAATCATTTTACCGGTTTCTTCGCTATAAGGCTTTGTAAAGGTATTTTCCTGTGAAGGATCATAAAAACTAACATTACCAATTTTATCGTTCATACCATACACAGTAACCATGCTGTAAGCGATACGGGTAACTTGTTGCAAATCGTTAGAAGCGCCGGTAGAAATTTTACCAAAGAAAATTTGTTCAGATACACGGCCACCCAGTGTCATACAAATCTGATCCATTAACTGGTCGGTGTTGTATAAATACTGTTCTTTTGGTGTGTATTGTGCATAACCCAATGCAGCAGTACCTCTGGGCACAATGGTTACTTTTAATAACGGATAGGCATATTCTAAAAACCAGCCACAAATAGCATGGCCTGCTTCATGGTAAGCAATAATTTCTTTCTCGTGCGGTGCAATAATTTTGTTTTTCTTTTCCAATCCACCAATCACCCTGTCAATGGCATCCTGAAAATCAATCATTTCAACGGCTGTTTTGTTTTTACGGGCAGCAATTAATGCGGCTTCGTTACAAACGTTAGCAATATCAGCACCTGCAAAACCGGGGGTTTGTTCGGCTAATTTATAAATGTCTAATGTTTCAGATATTTTAATGGGTGCTAAGTGTACTTTAAAAATGGCTTCGCGGCCTTTCAAATCGGGCTTATCGATGGTAATTTGCCTGTCGAACCTACCGGGACGCAGTAAAGCGCTGTCTAATACATCGGGCCGGTTGGTAGCTGCCAAAATAATGATACCGGAATCACCACCAAAACCATCCATTTCAACTAACAACTGATTCAGTGTGTTTTCGCGTTCATCATTACTCATTATGGCGTTTCTGCCTCTGGCACGGCCAATGGCATCTATTTCATCAATAAAAATAATGCAGGGTGCTTTTTCGCGGGCCTGTTTAAACAAATCGCGTACACGGCTGGCACCAACGCCTACAAACATTTCTACAAAATCACTACCACTCAGGCTAAAGAAGGGCACTTGTGCTTCGCCGGCCATGGCTTTGGCCAGTAAGGTTTTACCTGTACCCGGAGGGCCAATTAGTAAGGCCCCTTTTGGAATTTTACCACCCAGGGCAGTATATTTTTTTGGATTTTTAAGAAAATCCACAATTTCCATTACCTCTACTTTGGCTTCATCCAATCCGGCTACATCGCCAAAGTTGATATTTACTTTTGCGCCTTTATCGAACAAAGTAGCTTTTGATTTTCCGATGCTGAAAATACCACCGGCACCACCGCCACCACCGGCGCCACCACCCATTTTACGCATGAATAAAATCCATACGCCAATGACCAATGCCATTGAAATGAGTGTACTGAAAATAGGACCGCCAAACCAGTCAGCATCATCGGTTGGGTAAGTGGGTACTTGTTGAACCTCAGGATGTGTTTTATAAAATTGATCGAGTTGGTCGTTAAATACCTTCCAATCTGTTACCTTAAATTCAAATACCGGTACATTTTTAAAGTCGGCGGGATTGAGTTTTCTTTTAAACTTTTCGGTATAAAAAGGTTTGCTTAAGCTGTCGGGTTTAATATACACCCTTACCACTTCTTTATTACGTACCAAATCTAATTTTTCTATATCGCCTTTAGCCAACATATTCTGTTCCATATCCTGCTGGCTGATTTTAGCAGATTCAGGTGTAAACCTGCCCCAAAAAGTTGAGCCGATTAATACAGCAAAAACGATTAAGTAAATCCAATAAATATTGAATTTGGGTGTTTTTTTATTGGGACTGCCATCGCCACCTTTATCTGTAAACGGGAATTTGGGTTTATTATCTTCTTGTGCCATATAAATTGTGCTTCAATTTTAAGTGTTTCTCTATAAAAATATTAGGGTTATTCTTCGCTGTGGGCCATTGCTACTGCATCGCTCCACATTTCTTCCAACCGGTAAAACTTCCTGGCATCCGGTTGCATGATGTGTACCACTATGCTCACATAATCCACCAATATCCAATGTGCCTGTTGGGTTCCTTCCTGCCGGTAAGGCATTTCATTGCACACTTCTTTTACCTGATAGGTAACATAATCAGCTATTGCTTTTACCTGTGTAGTACTGGTGGCTTCACATATTACAAAAAAGTCTGCCACTGCTTCGGGTATATGACGCAAGTCTAAACTGGTAATATGCATACCCTTCTTTTCCTGAATTGCGCCAATAATGGTTTTAAATATTTTTGAGTTCCTGTT